>JAYUOW010000024.1:0-6598 GCA_043760555.1 Betaproteobacteria bacterium | reverse complement strand
ACAAGGAGAATCTATGTCTAAGTTTATCGTTCTCGCTGCTCTTCTCGTACTCGCTGTTGCTTGTAACAAGAAAGAAGAAGCTGCTGCTCCTGCTGAAGGTACAACTGTTGAGCAAACAGCTCCTGCTGAAACTGCTCCAACAACTGAAGCTGCTCCAGAAGCTGCTCCAGCTGCAGAAGCTGCTCCAACTGAAGCTCCAGCTGAACAACACTAATCCCTGATTAGAGTTCAAATAAAAGAGGCCGCGCAAGCGGCCTTTTTTATTTGAGTGCCGCCAACATGAAAATTCTCAAATAACTTTTCATCGATATCCCCTTCTCTCTTTTCGATTCCGAGGGATCAGAGCGCTATCAGAAATTTGCGGATCCTGAATTTATTAAAGATTACCTTAAGAGGGTGAAGCCCCGAGCGCTAACTCGAAAAGATTAAATGATTTTTTAGCTCTGCTTAATTCTCATTAATCGGAAATCTTCACACACCCACTGTACTGTTCTTTAAACTTCCTTTAAAACGTTGAGATGGAATTCAAAAAAATCATGCTCATTGAAGACGATTTCGATACTCAGTTTCTCTTCACAGAATGTCTCCGCGCAGAAAACTACGATGTCATTCCCATGGATCACGGAAAAAATGCTCTCGAATATTTAAGCGCTCATGGGCTCCCCGACCTGATACTCATGGATCTTACGACTCCCTACCTCTCTCCCGAAGATTTTGTGACTAACATGAGAAAATTGCCTTCCGGTATCGGAACTCCGGTTATTCTCGTATCCGGCAGTGAAGATATCACTGAATACGCGCAGAAATTAAACGCGCGCGGATTCATCAAAAAGCCATTTGATCTTGATCCCCTGCTGGCGATGATTTCAGAAACTCTTCACTGATCTTTTCTTCGTTTTCCCGCTTGCGTAAATCCCCTGAATTTTCTAAATTATCAGCACTACAGTTTTCGGGGGTATAGCTCAGCTGGGAGAGCGCTTGCATGGCATGCAAGAGGTCAGCAGTTCGATCCTGCTTATCTCCACCAAAATTTTATTAAATTGCTGTTTTTCAACAGCAGCTTATTCAGTTTGTAGCACCGTTGTTATGCAGTTGCAGTAGGTAGTAAACAAGACGTGTGAGTCCCCATCGTCTAGAGGCCTAGGACATTGCCCTTTCACGGCAGTAACACCGGTTCGAATCCGGTTGGGGACGCCAAGACCTAGCAAAACGCCACCTTCGGGTGGCGTTTTTCTTTTTAAAAGTATTATAGATAATGCCTGAAGATGCCCTATTTTAGGGCATCTTCAGGCATTGTCTTTTGTTGCTTTAACAGCCGCAGAATCCTGATGCTACCCGGCTGATTGAATCTCTTTTTGCCAATCGTAGAGTGCAGTTTCGGCTTCGGCAAAATTGAGTCGCAGACGACTTAATAGATCGGCAAATTTGGTGAAGTCTAGCGCAGTCGCGGGGTCGACTTTTTCAGCTTCGCCTCTGGTTCTGGCGCTTAGTTCCAGCTCTTTACACAAAAACGCGACGCGCAAAAAGCCCATGCTGGCGGTGGAGCCGCGCAGGCTGTGTGATATTTCGGCGACGTCGTGCCATTGGTGGGCAGCAAGAGCTGTTTGTAGGGTGATTAAGCGTTCGCGGGCTTTTTGTAAAAATAGCGAAATTAGGCCAGCCATTGGGTCATTCGGGTCGACTATTTCGTCTGGGGCGGCGGGCAAATAACGGATGTCCTCGAGCTGTTCGGTGTCGAGTATTACAAAATCGCGTTCTCCACGTGTTTTTTTAGCGATGACTTTTTTAATCGGATCTGGTTCAAATTCTTGTTCCGAAGGCGTAGTTACCACAGTGGCAGCGGTGGGGCTGGCAATTTGGCTGTTGGGATGTAACGCCAAACATGCGCGTTGCAGCGTTTGCGTGAGATCGTTCATTTTGATCGGCTTGGGGATATAGTCATCCATGCCTGACTCTAAATATCGTTCGCGGTCTCCGGATAGGGCATGTGCCGTCATTGCGACGATGCGCGGGCATTGGGCATCGCTAAAGTGGGCGCGAATTTGCGCCATGGCACCAAGGCCATCAAGCTCAGGCATGTGAATGTCCATCAGCACTAAGTCAAAGGTTTCTGCGAGTGCTGCGTTCACGGCGAGACGGCCGTTTTCAGCCACAACGGCGTCATAACCAAGGTTTTTAAGCATGCCTAAAATAACCCGCCGATTAATTTCATTATCTTCAGCCACCAAAATGCGCAGCGGGCATAAATTACTAGTGTCTGGTGCCTGTTTAGACAGCCGCTTTTCGGACGCTAGCGCCACCGTTGGGCTGGTAGGCTCGGCTTGCGGCGTTGCGCGGTCAGCAAGGCTGGTAAATGCATCTTCATAAACAGGGTCATGGGCGTAGGGTCGCAGGCTGATGTCAGCATGGCCTGAGCCGTTGAGGGCGCGTTGTAAGGTGTCGCACAGCTTGCTGCGCGAAAGCGACCGTGCGATTAGATAATCGTGCGTGACGATATACGGCGGTTCTTGTCGCGCAATTTCTGCGCGCTTGTGTTTGGAATGCAAAATGACGGGCAGCGGATGGCCGTGCTTAATTTCAGTATCTTCGCGCACGTTGTCTAAGGTGATGCAAAGTGGGGCGTTGAAAGGCCGGTCTAAATCTAGTTCGGCAAGCACTACGTCAAACTTTTGCTTAGGGCCCAAATGCGCCACAGCAGCGTCGTTTTCAGCCACCGTTGTGCGTAATCCCCACCGCTGGAGCAACAAGGCCAGCGATTCTTGGTAGGGTAAATAGCCGCCGATGAGCAACACCGATTTATCTTCAAACTCGCTAATATTGCGCAGCATGTGGGGCTGTAACGGTCCGCGTGCGGATTGGGTAACGATGGTTACGGTGAAGGTTGAGCCTTCGCCTTCCACGCTTGCAGCGGTAATGTTGCCACCCATTAGCTCGCAAATACGTTTTGAAATAGCCAAACCTAAACCCGTGCCGCCGAAGCGCCGAGTGGTTGTTTCGTCCACTTGCGTAAACGGCTGAAACAGCTTATTTATGCGGCTCTCGGGGATGCCGATACCAGTATCAGCAACGCGAATTATCAATTCAAAACGAGGTGACGCGACAGCGTTAATATCTACGCTGATGCTTATTTGTCCGGTTGGCGTAAATTTGACGGCGTTGGACAGTAAGTTGATGAGCACTTGCCGCAGCCGTGTAATGTCGCCCATTACATAATTGGGAACTTCATCGGCAATGCTAAACAACAGGTAGAGTTTTTTCTCCCGCGCTTTTTCCATCACCATATCCATCGCGGACTCAATCACGCCGATTAAATCAACCGGTTGATTTTCAAACGCCATGCGACCCGATTCAATTTTAGTAAAATCTAGAATGTCATCAATCAATCCCAGCAAGGTGTCGCCAGAGGCGCGAATGACGCGGATGTAATCTTGTTGTTCGTCAGTAAGCGGGGTTTCAGATAGCAAATTTGCCATGCCCAATACGCCGTTTAGTGGGGTGCGGATCTCATGGCTCATCGTGGCTAAGAAGGATTCCTTAGCCTTAGCCGATTCAGTCACGCGGATATTGGCTTCAGACAATTCTACTTCCGCATTTTTGTTGGTGGTGATGTCAATGATAGAGCCGGTGAAGCGCACCGTTTGGGCGTTTCCAGCCGATCGACTATTTTTATCGTTGGTAGTTTCGCGTTGCGCCACGCCGCGCGTGCGTAGCCATACAAACTGGCCAGCCTTGGTGCGGGCGCGGCATTCCGCATCAAAAAAGCGCGATTTTCCGGCAAAATGCGCGAGCCGCGTTTCTTCAAATTGCACAAAATCATCGGGATGCACAATTTGTTCAAACGACACGGGGGCGTTGGCCACATCCGTGCCGCTGTAGCCCAAAATGTCGTGAAAGCGATCGGAAAAGTAGGGCGCTATAATTGCGTCGCTGGCATCGGCACCGTAGCGAATATCCCAAATACCTTGTTGGGATGAGCGGATAACCAAGTCTAATTGTTCACGTTGCGCCGATAACATTTGTTCTAGTTTAAACATTGGCGTGATGTCGGTAATGGTGCCGATCATGCCGTCGATGGTGCCGTCAGTACGGCGGATCAATGCGCGTGCCACGATGGTTTCAAACACTTCGCCGTGCACATTCGTGAGCCTAATTTTGCCCGTGGTATAGCCCGACGGGCTTTGCATCAATTGCCGATCAGCCGCGTCGTTTTGATCGGCTACTTCGGGGCGCTGATATTCACGATTGGTTTTGCCCAAGGCCTCGCTGCGGTGTCGGCCGGTAAAGCGCTCCCACGCATCGTTCACGGCTACCCAGCGCCCCGCAGCATCCTTGCGGAAGATAGGCGTGGGGTTAAATTCAATCAAATCAGCCGTAAATTTGTTTTGCTCGCGCAAATCAGATTCCAGCTTTTTAATTTGCGACACGTCGGTGACGGTGCCGACCATGCCAGCCGGTTTGCCATCGCTATCGAATATCGCCGTTTTACTAACGATAATATCGAGCAGTGCGCCGCTTTTAACGGGAAAGCGTTGTTCCTCGGTGTTGACCAAGCCCGGATTTTCCAGCAATTCCATTTCGATGCGCCGCGTGTGAAAAGCCACGTCTTCCGACTGTACATCTTCTACCGTACGTCCCAAATAATCGGCTCGGTCAAAGCCACTCATCTTTTCCCAAGCGCGGTTAAAGCTGATGTAGCGGCCGTTCGCGTCTTTTCGATAAATCGGCACGGGATTCATCTCAATTAAATCTTCGGTCAGTTTCACTTGATTGCGTAACTGCGTGGTCATGGTTGACGCTAGGCTTTGCGCCTGATTGCGGAGGCGCGACAATAGAAAAATTAAGCCCGCAATCAGCGCTGTACCAATGATACCGAGCAAGCTAATAATGAGCGGTGCTCGATTAGCGTCAGCGTCGAGCTCGCGCACGGCACCAGAAATATTGATTTGCCACGGTCTGCCGTAACGCGTGAGCGGCGTGGTAATACTGTGGGCAGGCGCCAGAGTTTGCTTTTGTACGGTAATCGGCGAGACGAGCGTTTGGCTCGTCGAAAATACAGTTGTGTCACCGTCAGTCAAGGTCACATTGACTTGTGCAGAACCCTCTGGAATGACGGTGGAAAATAAGTCGTCGATGCGTACAACAGCGTGAACGAAGCCAATTGCTGCGACCTTGGCCTGCTGAGAAAATATCGCGTCGCGTGGATTGGCGTAAACCGGCATCACCATGATGACCGCTGCGGCATACTGGGGCACACGCGGCACCCAATCTAGCGGCGCGCTGATGGTAAAAGCTTGTAGAGTTTGCGCTTCATTAACCGCCGCTAAAATGCGCGGATTAGATTTCCATGCGTCACCAGGTGGCACGATTTCCGAGCCGGGGACAATGGCGTAATCTAGATTGAGCGCTCGTGCGGTTCGCTCTGGCCGTGCCATTCTTGCTGATGTTGGGGGTGAAGTGCTGCGTGCCGCGGTCGCGTCGTTGCTAACTTGGCCGTCAGGCTCAGCACGCCAAAAGCCGATTTCATTGAGCCCCGGCACGCGCAGCGTTTGGTCTAGGGATTCTAAATAAATCGCCCACTGTTTATTGTTGAGTTCGGGGTTGGCCGCAATCAATCCCGATGCACCGCGCATGATTCTCTCGACTTCGTCGATGTTACTTTTAATGCGGTTGGTGGTGTCAGTCGCTACCCGCGCAAATTCTGTTTGTGCGACGCGCTTTTCTTGGCCATGGGCGCGCCATGCCGCCACACCGGTCGCAACTAACAAGGAAACCAGCACCAAATACGGCAAATTTAGATGGGTCGTAAACCAATGAAAAGAGCCGTTTTTTGGCTCTGCAGCAGTGGCTGCGTCGGCCATCTCAGGCACCGTAGTGTGCAGCGAATTTATTGGCGAGTTGGGCATTTAGGGCGCGGCTAAAACAATGGGATTTTGGTTCAGGCTTAGACGATTTAAGCGGCCTGCGCCATTCCCGTATTCTTTTGGAGGGCTTCACTAATTTGGCGCAGCAAATCTGCGTCTGTATACGGCTTAGTGACGTAAAAATCGACACCTGCGCGCGCCGCCTGATCGCGATGCTTATCCATGGAGCGGGAGCTAATCATGATAATCGGCAAATGCTGGGTTTCAGGGCGCAGCCGCAAGTGCTCAGTTAATTCGAGGCCGTTCATATTAGGCATTTCTAGATCGGTACAAATTACGTGGGGCGCAAAGCCTTTCAGTGCGCGCACGGCTTCCAACCCATCGCTGGCTGTTTGCACTTCGTAGGCGGCATCTTCGAGCAATTGCACCAACGATTTGCGTACCGAAAGTGAATCATCCACCACCAAAACGCGCCGCGCTTTTTTACGCGCCGCCGCCGCCATTTCGGCTGCTGCAGCCGAAATCGCGATAGGTTTATCGAGCAACTCAGGGATATTGAGCAGCGGCACCACGGCACCATCACCAGTGAGCGCCACGCCTGATACGCCATGCACACGCGGTAAAAACTTGCCCATGGTTTTAATGGTAAGTTCTCGCGTGACCACGATGCGATCTACCAGAATAGCGATGGTGCCGGTAGCTGTACGCACCAGTACTTTCGGCATTATTTGCGCCCG
>JAYUOW010000023.1:0-6602 GCA_043760555.1 Betaproteobacteria bacterium | reverse complement strand
GTGGTGGTTGCACCGATATTATCGTAGGCAATGGCGGTGATGATGTAGCTGCCGGCCAATGAATTAGGCCATGAGGCGTTGTAAACACCTGTAGTACCAGTGGTGGCTGTGGCCACCTTTATAGCCACAGTATCATTGACTGCGCGAACATAGAATTCCACGCGCTGAATACTACCGTCTGCATCGGCTGCGGTGACGCGTAGCGGCACAGCACCAGCTTGGGATACGCTATTGTTTGCGGGTAACGTTAGGCTTACTGTCGGCGGTATGCTGGCGACAACGGTAAATGTGATGAATGCCGTGCTGGTTGTAGCGCCGGTATTGTCGAAAGCAATCGCTTTGACACCGTAGACGCCAGGTGCCGAGTTTGTCCATGCGTAGCTGTAAGGTGGGGCAGTGGCTAGCCCCAGCGGTACGCCGTTGTTAAGCCAGAACTCGACTTTGGCGATGGTGCCATCGCTATCGGATGCATTAGCGCTTATGGTAATTACGCCAGGGCTTGAGACAAAAACGGCGTTTGCGACCGGTGCAGTTAAGTTTACGGTTGGCGGTGCGTTAACCCTAATCGAGGTGAATGCCGTACTGGTTGTGGCACCGGTATTGTCAAAGGCAATCGCTTTAATGCCATATAAACCAGGTGCCGAATTTGACCATGTGAGCGTATAAGGTGCTGCAGAGGCAAGACCCAATGGTACGCCGTTGTCTAACCAGAACTCTACTTTGGCGATGGTGCCGTCGCTATCAGATGCGTTGGCACTAATCACGATTGGGCTAGGACCGGGCGCAAAGATAGTGTTTGCGAGCGGCGCGGTTAAGTTTACTGTTGGTGGCGCATTAACCCTAATCGAGGCGAAAGCGGTGCTGGTGGTGGCACCGGCATTGTCAAAGGCAATCGCTTTGATGCCATATAAGCCAGGTGCCGAATTTGTCCATGTGTAGCTATAGGGCGGCGTAGTGGATAAGCCCAGCGGCACGCCGTTGTCCAGCCAAAACTCGACTTTGGCGATGGTGCCATCACTGTCAGATGCATTAGCGCTGATGACGATTGGGCTGGGGCCTGGGGCAAAAACGGTGTTTGCAATCGGTGCGGTTAGATTTACTGTTGGCGGAATGTTAGCCGGCGCTACAACGCTGAAGGTAACAAACGTGGTGCTGGTTGTCGCACCGGTATTATCAAAAGCGATGGCTTTGACTCCATAAACGCCAGGCGCCGAATTTGTCCATGTGTAGTTAAATGGCGGCGTAGTGGATAAGCCCAGCGGCACGCCGTTGTTCAGCCAGAACTCGACTTTGGCGATGGTGCCATCGCTATCGGACGCATTGGCACTAAATACGATGGGGCTAGGGCCCGGCGCATAGACGGCGTTTGCGAGCGGCGCGATTAGATTCACGATTGGCAGCGCATTAACTCTAAACGACGTGAATGCGCTGCTAGTGGTGGCGCCAGCATTATCAAAAGCAATCGCTTTTACGCCGTAAAGACCCGGTGCGGAATTGCTCCAATTGATCGTGTAAGGTGGCGTGGTAGAAAGGCCCAAAGGTACGCCGTTATCTAGCCAGAACTCTACCTTGCTAATGGTGCCGTCGCTATCAGCCGCATTTGCGCTAATAACAATTGTGCTAGGTCCCGGCGCATAAACCGCGTTTACTGTTGGCACAGTGATACTTACCGACGGGGGTATGTTCGTCGCGATTACACTAAACGAAACAAAGCTTGTGCCAGTTGTGACACCAGTGTTATCAAAAGCGATTGCCCTGACGCCGTAAACGCCTGGTGCCGAATTTCTCCAGGTGTAGCTGTATGGCGGAGACGTAGATAAACCCAACAGCACACCGTTGTCCAGCCAAAACTCTACTTTAGCGATGGTGCCGTCGCTGTCGGATGCATTGGCGCTGATGACGATGGGGCTGGGGCCTGGGGCATAAACGGCGTTTACAGAGGGCGCTGTCAGGCTCACGGAAGGTGGTAAGTTTGGTGCCACAACGCTAAAGGACACGTTAGCTGTGGAAGTTGCGCCGCCAACGTTGTCGTAGGCGACAGCTTTGACTACATAGTTGCCTACCTGTGCGTTGGTCCATGTAAAACTAAATGGCGCTGTGGTGTCGCTGGCTAGTACGACGCTGTTGTCAAGAATAAAGTCAACGCGGTTGATGCTGCCATCGCTATCTGACGCATTAGCGGTGATGGTTATGGTGCTTGGTGTCGGTGCGAATACTGAACCCGCAACAGGCGAAGTTAAGCTGACCGTTGGTGACACGTTGGGTGCCGCAACACTGAACGAGACAAACGCGGTGCTAGTTGTGGCGCCAGCATTATCAAAAGCAATCGCTCTAACACCGTAAACGCCAGGCGCCGAATTTGTCCACGCGTAACTGTAAGGTGGCGTGGTGGATAAGCCCAAAGGTACGCCGTTATCTAGCCAGAACTCTACCTTGCTAATGGTACCGTCGCTATCAGACGCATTTGCGCTAATAACAATTGTGCTAGGTCCCGGCGCATAAACTGCGTTTACTGTTGGCGCAGTGATATTTACCGACGGGGGTATGTTCGGCGCGACTACACTAAACGAAACAAAGCTTGTGCTAGTTGTCGCACCAGCGTTGTCAAAAGCGATCGCCCTGACGCCGTAAACGCCTGGTGCCGAATTTGACCATGTGTAGCTGTATGGCGGGGTGCTAGATTGACCTAACGGCACGCCGTTGTCTAGCCAAAACTCAACCTTTGCGATGGCTCCGTCACTATCAGCCGCGTTAGCGCTGATGACTATTGGACTTGGACCTGGGGCGTAAATTGCACCAGCGCTTGGTGCGGTTAGGTTAACTGTTGGTGGTACATTTGGCGCGGGTCTTACCCAGTTTGCGCTACCGCAACCGGCGAGTGCACCATTAACATCGGACATATACGCGTGCGTGTTAAAACTACCGTATTCTGGCTGGCCATTTAAATTATGATTAGCCAAATCGATGTCGGCGTACCACGTGCCGCCACCTGCATTTATTCCACCATACCAGATTAGATCATTTTGGCCACCGACATCACCCCAAGTAGGAAAGGAGACTGCGGTCGCGTTTGTGACGCCGTAGGCATAGACGCGGTGAGTACCTGTTGATGCGCTTTGCGGTGAGGAGGCTTGCACGGAGGTGCAGGTTGGCGTTTGCGCCATGGCCGTGCCGGAAAGCAGAATAGCCGCGACAAACACCCAGAACCGTGCGTGCATGAAATGAAGAAGTTGTTTCATAGAACCCCAGAATCGTAAAGTTGACCAATATTTTTATGGCAGCGCGAGCGCCATACCAGCCGAAAGATACGCGACACCCAACCGAATTGCAACAACAGTTAGTGACGATTGTCGCAGAACATGCGGATTGCTATGAGTTTTACAGTCGCAATCCAGACTAGCGTAGTTTGTAGATTGATGTAGCGTCACTGGTGTTTGAGTTCACTTTCTAGGGGGGGTGCTTTGCCAAAACCAACCTTAGGTTTTATGAATAGCCCGAAGACGGCTGTATTTAGGCGACCTTCAGCATTTTATTTAAAACCTCCAAAAATAGATATGCTTCAGGCAAATTAGTCTCACGACGTCGCTCACTAAATGCAATCGTCTGGTGGCACTCTGGTTTCACACCAATGTGTGTATATTTGGTGTTGCGAAACACCAACAGCGTCGCCGTTGGTTTGTTGGCGATTTTCATTCTAGGGCCCGTTAAGCATCTCGTCTAAACGCGCCGGGATGTTGATTGTGACATGTTTAAATCAACTGTCAGAAGTAAAAAAGCCCCGACTTTTCAGTCGGGGCTTTTTCACTACAACAATCAATTACCGCTTAAAAACTATACTTCGCACTAAAGTAATACTGCCGTCCGCTCACATCGGCCTTTGAAGGTTCGTCTTCAGAGTAGCGATACTGCGCGCGGACTGGGTTGGTTAGGTTGGTGGCGTCGAAGGAGAATCTTAGGGTTTTGTTGAACTTGTAGCCGAAGGATAGCGCTACGTTGGTGACTGGTGCCGCCCATGCCAATGCTGTTGGTTGTACTACACCCAAGATGGTGCTGGTGCTTTGGCTATTGGCGGTAGGCGCGGGTGCGGTGGAGCTGACCACATATTTACCGCGATAGTTAACAGCTAATCTGGCGCTAAAGCCGTCGTTTTCATAGTAGGCGATGGCGTTGGCGGCGTATTCGGATGCGCCTGTCATTGGGCGACCGTCATCCACTTTGGTTTTGGCACGGCTCCAGTTGACTTGGCCGCCGAACCCACCCCAAATGGGTTGTTCATACGATAGCTCGATGCCTTGAATTTTAGCGCCTTGCTGGGATGATGAATTAACGAAGAATGGCTTAACGACGTTGTCGGTTGGGTCAACTAAATCAACTGTAGTTTCTTGCTTTAAAGTGCCGGTTTTTACGTAGCCGTCAATTTTGGATGAGAACAAATTGACTTGGGCTAACGAGCTTTTTGCAAAATACCATGCCCATGAAAGGTCGGCGTTATTGGCGTAGAGCGGCTTTAAGTCTGGGTTTGGGCCCGTTACTGTACAGCCTGCGGCGTTGCACGTTGGGGTGCCAAAACCCGCACCCAATACGTTGTAATTTTGACGACCAATCGTTTGGCTGGCTCCAACGCGCAGCAACATGTCTTTACGCAGCTCAAATCGCACATTCATGCTGGGCAACACTTTTTTAAATATTTTATCAGTGGGCGTCTTTACGTAAACCGTGCCTTGAGCGGGGTTCCATGGTTGGCCGTCGTAGTAGGTGTTGCCGTCGCCGGTAAAGTTGATCGCGTCAGGCACGGCGGCGCAGGCAACTATTGGCTGGCCGGGTTCAATTTTAGGGCATAAACCGCTACGCACGGGCGTAACAATTTGGGCGTTAATTTGGGTTTGCACAAAACGTAAACCCACGTTGCCAGACCATCTATTGCCTTCTAAATTTTGCATGACAAACGCTGCCGTTTGACGTTCACGCAGGTCAATTTCACCGGCTACGCGGCGTTCAAATTCTGGTGTGGTGCCTTTAAACTGGGATGAGATGTAATCTTGCAGGCCATCTTTGGTGAGATAAAAACCAGTTCTATCCCAGTTGCCGCCATTTAAGCCGCTACCAAAATTGCTGGGGAAGTTTGCGAAGCCTGTGGTGTTAACGCCAGCCGCGTCCGTTGCTGCGGTGCGTAACGTAGGTAACCAACGACGGACTTGACGATAGTGGTCGGCAAAGCGCCAGCCCGCTTGCACGCTGGTGAGCACGCCCCAGTTTTGGTTGTAGGTGCTATCGAGCGCTAAGCTGTCTTCGCGGTCGATGGTGCGGTTGCTAGCGGCACCGCGACGGACGAGTCGGTAACCGCTGCCGTCGGCGTTGAGGCCGGGTTGATTGGTGCCGGCACCGCGATAGCTTACATCCGGCGCTTTATACAGGCCATTTAAGGCGTATGAAATTCCGGTGCCAAAGCGCGCAAAGGTTGCGCCTTGATCGAGTGCAGTTGAGCCTACGCCGCGCGTGGTGCTAAATAAGCCATTGATAACCCAATCGTCGTTTACGCGGTATTTTGTATCAACGTCTAAAAAGCCGCTGCTGGCGACAGCGCCGTTGCGGTAGAAGCCTTCAGAATTACCCACATATTGTGGCGTGGTGCCATCAGGGAACACAATTTCTGCGCTTTGCAATACGCGTAAGGGGAAGCCGTAGTTGCTGGTGGTGTTGATAATAACGGGGTTACGGATGAAGGCAAATACTTGTCTGCCGCCAGAGGAGGTGTTGAGAGATGTCGCTGCCGTGGCACCAAAGTTCTCGCCTTTGCCTAACAACATGCTGTAAATAGCGCCTGCGGTTAAGCGGCCAAAGTTGTTGGCATTCATGGATGAATGGAAGCCGGTAACGGTCACGTCAAACTGGCCATTGGGACGATATTGGGCTGCCACCATACCGCCGGTGCGGTCGCGTACGCCCTCGACAAATTCGGAGCTTAGTGATCCGGGCAAACGCACGCCGTTTAGATCAGCCGCTTTTAAACCTGTACCCGCAAGCGAGGCATCGGTAATGCCGCGCATGGTGGACACATCAATTTCGCCCCAACCGCTGCTGGTGCCATAGGCGTTACGCGATACAGAATCGCGGCGCATAAAACGCTTTTCAGCAAAAATTTGCGCAATGATGCCGAAGGTGTTGGCGTCGTTTTTCCAATTAAGATTGGCGTTGATGTTTGGTGACGTTTTATCGGGCAAGGTTGAATACGCAGCGCCGATATTTGCTTGGCCGCTAAATTTGCCTTTTTGATCCAACGGCTTACGAGTGGTGACGTTAATGGTACCGGCCAAGCCGCCATCAACAATATTAGCTTGGGATGTTTTGTACACTTGCGCTTGGTTGAGCACGGATGATGGCAGCAAGCTTAACGAGGTGCTGCGGCTGCTAGACGCTTGATCGGCTACAAACCAATCGCCGCCGCTGACGGTATGGCCGTTAAATAAAATTAACGACATATCGGGATTGGTGCCGCGCAGGGATACTTTTTCGGCTTCGTCATAATCAGTACGGACGGCCACGCCGGTTAGGCGCTGTAGGGAATCGGCAATGTTTTTGTCGGGCATTTTGCCGACGTCTTC
>JAYUOW010000022.1:0-6606 GCA_043760555.1 Betaproteobacteria bacterium | reverse complement strand
TTGCAACGCCTTGATGACATCACAAATATGTATCGGGTGTTTCGGGATGCGACACAGATACCGGTGTCCAGCGGCGAGAGATATGGGTAAAGATCAGTTCGGGCAGGGAGAGAGGGGCGTGATTTTTAGGGCATCTCGGTAGTGACAACTTTCAAATTTCAAGCGCTTAACAAACCCAGCAACCTAAAGACTGAGCAACTGTGCAACCCTCAAAATCTCCTCGCTTTAGCTCCTCTCTCCCCTCGAGGGAGAGAGGCTGGGAGAGAGGGGGCTGCTCGCTAAATGAAAGCCTTAAAACTCACACCCGTCAACCCCTCACTCCACCTTCTTCCCCAAATCAATATCCACATATTTCCAAGCTGCCCTAAACACCGGATGCCTTGTATGCCCTATCACCCACGGATAGCTCATATCCGTTATCACCCGATGCGCGCCCATTTTCCATGGCGCGTAAACAGCAGCTAAGCGATTCATTTGCTTATACATTTCCGCCCGTTCAGGCCCCGGCACTGTCGCTTTGGCTTTGACGAATAGGTCATTGAATGCGGGTAAATCAAAACGGGAATGGTTGGCTTGGCCGCCGTTGGGGCCGTAGAGCATTACATAAAACGCTTCACCGTCTGGATACATGCCGCCCCAGCCTAAGCGCCAACTCATGAGCTTTCCGGCCTTCGATTCTTTTAGTAGGTCTGGCCATTTGGCTTTTTTAAATTGGATGTTGATGCCGATCCCGTCCATGCATTTTTTCCATAGCTCATCGTATTTTTTACTGCGCTGGTCAGGGGCGGAGCCTTGTTCTATCACTAGTTTGCTGCCGTCTGGGGCTTCTCTATAGCCATCGCCATCGCGGTCGATGTAGCCGTATAAATCTAGCAGCGCGCGGGCTTGGGCGGGGCTGTAGTCGGACGCGGGGGTTCTAAAATCTGGGTCGTATCCGAATGCACCGGGGCCGATGGGGCTGCGGGCTTCTACCCCTTGGTTTTTTAAAATTACGCTTACTTCTTCAGCGTTGTTGTAGCCCAAAATCATCGCGCGCCGCAGTGCGACGCGTTCTGGTGTGTAGCCGCCAATTTGTGGGTGCTTCATGGCGAAGTAGGCGTAGGTAATTTCCATGCCTGCAGCTTGATCTATTTGCAAGCCCAATTTAGTTAGGTAATTGCTAAGCTTGCCGTTGGGAAACATGGTGTTAGAAAAATCGTTTGGTACTTTATCGATATAGTCTTGCTCGCCGTTTAAAAATGCCAACCACCTTGGCTGATCTTCTTCAATAATTGCAATTTCGATTTTGCCTATCATCGGCATCCGCTTGCCTTTGTTGGCTTTTAAAATGGCTTGGCGATACGCATCGTCTGGCGCGGGGTTAGCGTCGTAATATTCTTCACGAAAGTTGGTGTTGGGCTCCAACACAATCCGGCTACCGCGCTTCCACGTGGTGAGCTTGTAGGGCCCTGTGCCCACGGGGTGCGCCATGATGTCGTCGCCATATTTTTCGACCACTTCACGGGCGACGATGGCCGCGCAATTGGTGGACGCCAAGCGATACATAAAGTTGTAATACGGTGCGACCAACTTTATTTTTAGCACATAGCGGCTTACATACTCAAAGCCTGCAATGGGTGCATCGTAATCAAATTTGTTTTGCTTATTTTGCTGCTCGGCGAAGTCATCCATGCCGACGATTAGCGTTGCCATTAAATATTGATTGGGCGATTTAGTTTTGGCGTCGAATAGGCGTTTGATAGAGTACGCAATATCGGCGGCTACCAGCTCGCGCTTTTTGCCGTTGAATGCGGCGTCATCATTAAAGTAAATGCCGGGCTTTACTTCAAGCGTGTAGGTCAGGCCGTCCGCACTAATGTCGGGCATGCGCACGAGCACGTTGGGCTTCAAGGTAGCGGGACGGGCTAGGTAGTCGTAGGTAAGCACATTGTCGAAAATTTGTTCGTTAACAATGCTCGAATACCAATCCGATATTTGCGCGGGATCAAAGCCAGTTTCGGCAATTTCAAAGCCGTAGCGCAATACTTTTTTAGGGTCTGGCGTGTGCGGTTTATTTGCCAACTGAGCAGTTAACTGGATGGCTGAAGACGCCCTATGTTCCCGCAAGGGGACTACCTTCGGGTCGTCGGGCGTCTCCGAGGCATTTGCGAAGGCAAAATTAGCCGCTAAAAGCAGGCTCGCGACAATCGATAAGCGCAGCATCATCAACCCCGCTTACTTTTTGGATGCTAATAGCGATTGATCAATATCGATATAGCGCCAGAACGGTTGGCTTTGCACGGGGGGGCGACGGAAGTTGAGTACCCACGGGTACCAGAGGTCGGTGAGAATACGATGGGTGTTAATTTTAGAGGGCGCATAGGCGGCTAAAATTTTGGTCATGTCTTGGTAGACTTTAGTGCGCTCAGGCGAATGCTGCATGACCTGTGCTTTTTCATACAGGGCGTCGTAAGCGGCTGATTTAAAGTTGGAGCGATTACCTTTAAAGCCCGCATTGGGACCGTAGAACGTGGTGAGCCAGGTATCGGCATCGGGCGCGGATGCCGAGCCACCCAGTTGCCAGACCATCAATTTGCCAGCGTTCGATTCTTTTAGTAAATCCGGCCAGCTTGCTTTACGCACGCTAAACCGCACTTTAATATCGTCCATGCTGCGCTTCCACAGCTCGTCAATTTGCTTATCGCGCGCGGTGGGCGTGGAGTTAAATTTAAATACGAGCGGACTACCATCGGGCATGGTGCGATAGCCGTCTGCACCCACTTTGTAGCCGTACATATCTAGTAGCGCATTGGCTTTGGATGGGTTGTATTCACCCATTGCAGTTTTAAAGTTTGGGTCGTAGCCAGCTACACCCGGGCTGTACGGTGTGTGCGCGGCGATGGCTTGATTTTTACGGATGATTTTAATTTCGTCTTCGGTTTTGTATGCCAGAGTGAAGGCGCGGCGCAATGCTACCTTCTCTGGCGTGTAGCCGCCCACCGTGGGGTCATTCATGTTGAAATAAGCGTAGGTTAAATCTAGCGCAGGCAGCTGCGCCATTTGAATGCCGTCTTTTGCTAAAAACGCGGCAATTTTATTATTAGGCACGTACACATTGGCAAAAGATTCCGCCAAGCGCCATAAAAAATCGTGCTCGCCGTTGCTAAAGGCCAAAGTACGCGGCTGATCTTCTTCAATGATCGACATTTCAACACGGTCTAAAATTGGCAGCCGCTTGCCCTTTAACCGCGCCAAAATAGCTTGACCATCGGCATCGTCGGCGTTGGGTTTTGCGTCAAAATATTCCTCGCGATAGTTCGGATTTTTTTCAAACTCCAGCTTTGAAGCACGCTTCCATTTGACTAAGCGATACGGGCCAGTACCTACAGGATTGCTACCAATATCATCGCCATATTTTTCTACCACTTCACGCGCAACCGCACAGGCTACGCGGCAATCAGCGAGATTAAAAATGAACGTGCCGCTGGGCTCATTGAGCTTGATTTGCAGGGTGTAGCGATCCAGCGCCTGTAAGCCTTCCATCGGATTGTCGTAGTTAAATTTGCCGTTTTTTCGCGCGTTAGCAATTTCGGCTTTGGCACCGACAATCGCGTCTTCCACCTCCGCCAACAACGGCGCTGACAGCTTTGGGTCCATTAAGCGCTTCATGGAAAATATAAAGTCGGTGGCAACAAGTTCGCGCTTTTTACCGTTAAACGCTGCGTTGTCAGAAAAGTAAATGCCGGGTTTTAGCTTCATCGTGTAGGTTTTACCATCAGCCGAAATTACTGGCATACCGACCAGCACGCTTGATTGCAACTGCAGCGGTCGCGCTAAGTAATCATAATCAAGCAGCGCATCAAAAATATTGGCGTTGATGATGTTGGAATACAAGTCACTCACTTTTTGCGGGTCAAGCGATGATTCAGCCGTTTCAATGGCGTAGCGGAAGGTTTTTTTAGCGGGCACAGTGGATTGGGCGAGAGTAATCGTGTTTAACGATAGCGCTGCAGCGGCTAAAAAACCGCATTTAATCAGGGACATGAATGGTGTAGACATAGGATTTTCCTTTTACGACCTGCAGCAAGACTTACATGCTGCGGCGCACAAATTTTATATTGATCAAACTATAACCGATGCAGGCTGCAGATTGCATTAACGCTGCAAGGTTGCAAACGCCGTTGCCACTTCCACCGCGCTAATATCTGCCACATCCAAGCTCGGCTTTTGCAACAGCACATAGGGCACACCCCACGGCCGCCAACGCTGTGCGTCAGACTTTCCGAATAAGCAAACAATTGGCTTACCCAACCCCGCTGCAATATGCATCGCGCCGCCATCGGCACAGATTACGATGTCGGCGGCGTTAAGCGCATCGATTAGGTCGCGCAACGCAGCCGTAGGCACGGGCTTGATGCGGATGGGCGGATTGGTGTTTTCAAGTGCTGCTAATATTTGCGCGGCTTTTTCGTCGTCGCCAGGATGGTGCGGATTATCGGCCGCGCCAGGCGACCAAAATAGTAAAAACTCAATATTTTTAGTGCTATTTAATTGCTGCGCAAGTGCTACAAAATTATCTGCAGACCAACGCTGGCTGGACTTGCGCGCGCTGATGTGCAAAGCGACTTGGGTTGTGCCGAGAAACTTATTTTGTGGCTGCGCGGCCACCACGCGACACGGTGGGGCAACTGCTTTATCGCCTACCAAGGCCTGCAAACCATGCACAAATTCCGCTGTACACAATGCGTTATTTTGCGGCAGATGCTGATGCAAACCAGTGGCATCGCCCTGCCCGCTCGCAAAGCCAATAATTTGCTTATTGCTCACACCAAAAGTCAGCATTGACGCAAAACGCACCATGCCGCGCGCGTATTCTGGCTCGGCTAAAATTACCGTGTCAAAGCGCTTTTTAAACAATTTAAACATGGTGGAGATGCGCTTAAATAGGGCATCTCCAGCACTTTGTCCAGCGACCAAATGTTTGGCTTTTGAATAAAAAAATACCTCATTAAGATCATCATTGCCCGCCAACACTGGCGCGTTGTAGCTATTGACGTAGGCTGCAATGTAGGCGTCTGGGTGTTGCTGGCGCAGGGTGCGCAGCAGCGGTGTGGCGCACACTAAATCGCCAATATTTTCGCGTTGGATAATTAAAATGCGCTTGGTCACGTGCGCCCTCCTAGTTCCAGACAATGCGCCAGCGCGGGATAGTGGGCTGTAGTTGCAGGCGTCTGGCGCTAAGCCAACAGCCTAATAAAATCATGCAAAACACGCCGTTTTCGGTTTGCAAGGTGGTGTTAAAAAGGCCGACAAATGCTGTGGCAGTGAGCCCCGACAGCGCACCTACCCAAATAATCCATACCAAGCTTGCAAGCTCGGATTGACCTTCCGCTGCCTCCACCTGCCAGCGCGGCATATAGCGTGCCACGCTAATCAGCCATGCTAAAAACAGCGCTAGCACCACGCTTAAACCCACCGCGCCACGCTCAGCCAGCACATTAAAATACACGCTGTGAGCGTGGTCAGAACCAAAATCAGCGGTGGGCTCGTATTTGCGGCCTTGGTTTGCCCTCCACTGCTTAAACAGCTTCGTGTCAATTTGCGAAAAATTACCGCTACCAATACCAAACATCGGATATTCACGAAACGCCGTCATCGCGCGCGACCATAAAAAGTCACGGTTAGCGAGCAGATTATTGTGCTCTACGTTGCGATTATGTTTTTGCAGTAGCCACGGCGGCGCTACCCACATCGACGTCGCGGCAACGATCGTTGCCAGCGCCAATAAACCCATCGGCAATTTTGACCGCCAAGCCGCACTAATACAAATAATCACGCCCAATACCAAGGCAGCTAACACCGCAATGCGGCTGGCACCAATCAGCAAACCGCCCGCGAAGGCAATCGCGCAAAATAGAAAAAACCAGCGCCATCGTCGTAGCTTAATTGCCGTGCCTGTGGTGTCGTTGCGCGTTAAAAAACCCACCAGCGTAAACGCCATTGCCAAGCCAAAAGCCATCACCAAATAGACTGCGGAATGATTTACATGGCCGACGGAATGTAATTCAAGCTGCTTTGATGCGCCCAAGGCCATTTCAACGCCGCCCAAACCCAGCGCAAACAAGGCGCCCACAAGGCCGCTGAGCAGGATAATTTTAAGTTGCGTAAGCGTGAAATCACTACGCGACAGCACCCAGGCCACGCCAACAAACCGAACAATGTCACGAATACCGCGCCATTCGTTATGATGAATCGGTGCCATTGCAGCAGCCAGAACGGGAGCCACGATTAAGGCTAAAAATATAGTATCCCACCACCGCCAAGCGCCGCCAAATTCGCGGATCTTGATGCGATTGAACAACCACACCACACCCACTAAAGTACAAAATAAGTTCTTCGGCATTTCAACCACAGGCACCACAAACGCCAGTATCACGAACAGGCGAAATTCGAGTAAGTTGGCGGCGGCGGAAAGCTTATTGGGTGCAATTGACGTTGGTGCGATGGGAGTGGCCGACATTTTTTGAAGTTATTTGGGTGATAGAACGGAGCGTAATTTAAAGTAACGCGCTTGCCTGTAGGTTGGGCTGGTGTGTAGCCCAACACCGCCGTTGGGCTACACACCAG
>JAYUOW010000021.1:0-6614 GCA_043760555.1 Betaproteobacteria bacterium | reverse complement strand
TTTAACAGCGCAGCTTTACTTCCGCTCGCAGGACGTGACATGACTTTCTCCATCAGAACTAGATGGGATATAATTATTACACGAATGAAGTGGAAATGAAATAACGCGTCGGAATTAGTTATCACGCGACCAATTCTAAACTTTACCCCTGCCCCACCTTGAAAAAGCCAATCAATACTATATTATGGTATTTATTGGTACATTTAGAGGCTTTCTATGGCAAAAAACACTAGCATTACCCTTGGCGATCACTTTGATACGTTTATTTGCTCGCAACTTGAGTCTGGTCGTTACGGTTCGGCGAGTGAAATTGTGCGGGCTGGGCTGCGGCTACTTGAAGACTCTGAAAGCAAGCTACAAGCACTGCGCCACATGCTCGTTCAAGGCGAGGAAAGCGGCATTGCCGATTACAACTACCAAAATTTTCTAGCAGAACTTGATGAGCAGAGGCGTTAGTGCAACCGTTCCAATTGAGTAAAGAAGCTAAAGATGATTTGCGCTCAATTGCTCTTTTCACCGAAAATCGATGGGGCAGGCCTCAACGTAACCTGTACATCAAACAATTAGATGACGCATTTTTCATGCTCGCGCAAAATCCAGCGTTGGGAATTTCATGCGACTATATTCGAGATGGATATAAAAAATTTCCGCAGCGCAGCCACCTCATCTTTTACAAATACGGCAGTGCAACCAGTATTTTAGTGGTGCGTATTTTACACAAGAGCATGGATTGCGATTCGCAATTGAGGCGCTAGCGTTGGCCCTCCGCTTGCGAGCGATTTGTTCTGCGTGGCGTCAATCGCGTCGGAAAAAATTGCTGAAACTTCAGTGATAAATGTGCTGCAGATTCCCTATTTTAGGGCGTCTACAGCCTATCAGCTATAGGGGTAATTTATCGCAAACACAATCAGGATACGATGGTGAACACTTTGACACCAGCGCACAATCCAAGCATCTACCCACCGCTCAGCGCCTGAAAAATATAAACCACGCCGTCATCAGAAACTTGATCCAAAAGCGTTTTTCTGTCGATCAGCAAATTGCTATTGATGCTCACCGTCACATGCCGACGCAACGCGCCGCGATCATCAAGCACGTAGTCGGTGAAGCCGGGGGCAAGTGCGTTGATTGCTTGTAAAACTTGGGCGACGGAACCTGCTGGCACGGTGATTGGGCGGTTTTCTAATGCTGGGAAAAACTGATAAAGATGGTGGGTCATTTTTACTGTGGGCACGATGTAAGCCTAAAAATTAGCCGAAGCGCACTGAATACACCGGCGGAAAATTGCTGCCTAGACTAGCCCATGTTTCACCACGATCTTCGGACAAATAAACGTTGCCCGAGGTACTGCCAAAGCACACGCAATCACCCGCCACATCAAGGCTGTGCCGCAACACCACGTCGTAGGCATGCGTTTGTGGCAGGCCGTTGCGTTGCACTTGCCACAATTGCCCGCCGTCAGTTGTTCGCGCCACGCACAGGCCATCGCTCAGCGCCATTCGGGCGGCATCACTGCGCGCAGGCACTATCCATGCGGTTCTTCCGTCATGTGCGTCTACTGCAATGGGGAAGCCAAAGTGCACGCCAGCTTCTGGAGCACAAACTTTTTTCCAATTCTTAGCGCCATCGCTGCTATAAAAAACCCCACAGTGATTTTGCTGCCATAGGTGATCAGGCTGGCCGTTGCACGCAGCCACAAAATGCGGATCGTGACCCCACGCTGACTCTGGTTCGGGCATGTAATCGTTCAACATGCCACGGTTACGCCCCGTCCAAGTTTTGCCGCCATCGGTGGATTCAATCACGCCTGCGGACGATGCGGCGACATAAAGATGATCCGCATTGCGCGGGTCAATCACGATGGAATGAATGCCCGGCTCGAACACGCCGTAGTCAATACTTGCTGGCGTGCCACTCCAACAATTATCGCTCGTTGCCTCGCCCGCAAATAAATCGCCACCACGGCTTTCATGGTTCCACAACGGTCGGTTAAGTTCCCAGTTATCGCCACCATCATCACTAACAAACAAGCCACCGGGAATCGTGCCTGCATACAACCTACCCGGCTGATGAGCCGCGCCGAATGCGATGTTCCATATCTTGTACACGGATGCATCCGCGTATTCCGGCGCGCCTGAAGGTGCTGCAGGGTCAAAATCCGGTGTGGGCAGCACCTTCACAATATAGCGCGCCCCTTCAGGATATTTTAAAGACGACACATCAAGCCAAGTAGCGCCCCCATCGTGCGAACGCGACAACTTCGGCCCCCAATGCCCATGATCCAAAGAAGCCCACAATGTCCCATCACGCGGATCCCGCGCCGCGTAACACACGGGAATACCTGCGTGTTCGATCGCGCGAGGACGCCAACCAGAATTAGTGCGATCCACGATTATCGTGCCTTTGCGAGTGCCTAGTAGGAGCATATTGGACATGGCTTAACCTTTTGTGGTGGGGTGATTTGGTTTTGGCGAAACAGCAATAGAAATACACCGTGTAGACACCCTATTTTAGGGCGTTTCCAACCTATTTTTAACTGACATAGTGGGTGCCGATACCGATATTAAATTCGCATCGGCTGCAAGTATTTTAATTTGTTGAATCGCAATTTGATTTAATCGAACTAACCGGTCAGCTTGAGAATAGCCTTCAGCAATAAATAGTGCGTTCAAATTCTCTAAATTGGATAAGCACACCAAGCGCGCTCCATCAGCTTGGTCGCGAATGTTACCACCATCAGTTTTACTGATGTGATTCTCGCGTCGCCACTGCGCGGCAGTCTTCCCGAATAACGCCACATTGAGCACATCAGCTTCGCTGGCGTACACCAGCGCCGTCTGCGTCGGTGTTAACTCTGGCGGCAGCAAATACTGGCGAACCGCATTGGTATGTATACGGTAATTTAGCTTTGCAAGATTACGACGAATATCCCAGCCCAAAGTTTCGCGTTCGACTTCCTTGAGTCGTTGAAACTCTTTGATGAGATACAACTTAAATTCGACGGAAACCCAAGCAGCAAACTCAAATGCAATATCCTTGTGAGCATAGGTACCGCCGTATCGACCAGGTTTAGAGATAATACCGATCGCATTAGTGCGCTCGATCCACTGCTTGGGCGTCAATGTGAAACTATTTAATCCTGCTTGCTTTCTAAACCCGTCGAATTCCACGGGTTTAAAATCTGGATTATTGATGCGCTCCCAGATGCCTAAAAACTCGATTGTGTTGCGGTTTCGCGTCCAGTTTCGAATGAGGTCATCCGCAGAATCAGGATTTTTATATTTCGCAATATCGGTTAAGCAAATAAAGTCATCTTCCCTAACGCCTAGCACCTGCACCTCGCAGGCAAGCACCCGAATTTTCGCCATTATTGCCCTCGAATTAGTTTTTAAATTTTTCTGGTTAACAAATAAATATACTGTACATATTTACAGTATAAAATACTAACAGACGGCGCTTCGCAGTGCAATATTCTTTCTGGCTAACTGCCAAGTATCCCTATTTGGGTGCGGCCAGCAATAACGTCTTCCGCTTCAATTACAATCCACATTTATCTTTTTCTAAATCTAGCGACCCCATGAAAATCACCTTCCGCTTTGCGTTACTTGCCACCGCAATTGCCTCTACATTTGCGCAAGCCCAAGCCCCCACCCAAGCACCCGCCCCCGCAGGCCTAAACGTCACCCACATCGACCGCAACGTCGCCCCTTGCGATGATTTTTATCGTCATGCTGTGGGCGCTTGGCAGGATGCAAATCCGATTCCGGCGGATAAGCCTTTGTGGGGGGCGTTTGCGGAGATTGAGGCGCGTAATCGTACTGTGTTGCAGGCGGTTATTGATGAAGCTTTGGCGGCATCTACCGCTAAAAAAGCTTCGGCTGTGCAACAAAAAATTGCTGATTTTTATACTAGCGGCATGAGTGCTAAAAACAGTAATTCTTCCGCCGTAATGGCGCTGTTGGATGGCTTTACCGGCAAAGTGCCTGCGGCAACTGAGCTTGCGCAGTTGCTGGGCACGTTGCACAAAAATGGGGTGGGTGCAGGGTTCTCTTTTGCCGTGCGGCAGGATCGTAAAAACAGTAGCCGCTATATTGTTAATGTGTTTCAAGGTGGCTTAGGTTTGCCGGAGCGTGAGTATTATTTTTCGGCTGATGAGCGCTCAACTAAGCAGCGTGAAGCTTACGTGACGCACATAGCGCGCACGTTTGAAATGTTGGGTGCAACCGCGGCGGCAAGCGCGCAACGCGCTACTGCGGTGATGACGCTTGAAACTGCGTTGGCCAAGGCTTCGATGACGCGGGTGGAGGCGCGCGATCCTGACAAAACCTATAACCTTGGCACTATCGAAACACTGTCAAAAGCCGCGCCAAATATGGATTGGCAGGCATACTTTACGGCTGCTGGTATTGAAAAAGCAGGCGATGTTAATGTGGGGCAACCAGCGTTTTTTCAAGCGTTAAGCGACCTTGCTAAAACCACGTCGATGGCGGATTGGACGTCATACTCGCAGTGGCACTTGGCACGCACCTATGCACCCGTGATGGGTGAGGCGTTTGCGCGGGAGAGCTTTGATTTTTACGGCAAAACATTGGCTGGAACGCCAGAAATTGAGGCGCAAAATAAGCGTGTAATTGGCACCATTGATCGCACTGTGGGCGAACTTTTAGGGCAGTTATACGTCACGCGCGCGTTCACACCTGCGGCCAAGGCGAAGTCGCTACAGTTGGTTAAAAATGTAACTGCTGCCTTGCGTACGCGCATTGCTGCCCTTGATTGGATGAGTGCCGCAACCAAGAAAGAAGCCACCACCAAACTTGATGCCATTAACGTAAAAATTGGCTACCCAGATGTGTGGAAAGATTATTCGGCCGTGCAAATAACGGCCGACGATTATGCGGGTAACGTAATGCGCGCCACGGCGGCTGAAATCGCCCGTAATACGGGGCGCTTGGGCAAGCCAATTGATCGTACCGTGTGGGGCATGAGCCCTGCCACCGTTAATGCGTATTACAGCAGCGGGTTGAACGAAATCGTGTTTCCGGCGGGTATTCTGCAGCCGCCATTTTTTGATGAAGCGGCCGATGATGCGTCTAACTACGGTGGTATTGGCATGGTAATTGGCCATGAGCTCACGCATGGCTTTGATGACAATGGGCGTAAGTTTGATGCCGTTGGTAATCGTCGCGATTGGTGGACAGCTGAAGACGCTACCCGCTACACTAAAAAAGCCGACGCCATCGCCCGCCAATATGATGCCTATTCGCCTCTGCCAGGAATGAATATCAATGGCCGCGCAACATTGGGCGAAAATATCGCCGACTTTGGCGGGCTACGCGTCGCGTTTTTGGGGCTGCAGAGTGCGCTTGGCGAATCTAACAGTCCTGCCCGAGCGAAAATTGCGGGCTTAACGCCTGAACAACGGTTTTTTCTCAATTACGGGCAATCGTGGCGGCAAAATGTGCGGCCAGAAGAACTACGTCGGCGCATTCTTACCGACTCCCACTCACCTGCCAAATTCCGTATTTTGGGGCCTTTGGGTAATTTGCCTGAATTTAGCGTGGCTTTTGGCTGTAAGGGTGGCGATAAAATGACACGATTTGCCAGCGATCAAGTCACGGTTTGGTAAGTCAAACCCATCCTGTGGAAATCGACACAAACACAACACTTTAAGCGCTGAAGCTGCACGATGATGGCAGTTTCTTGTTTGCTTAGGTTAGATGTGCCATCATTTGAGCTTGTAAATGTTGGCTGACGCAGGCACCCGCATTAGAGCTTGCTAAGTACAACGTAAGTATTTGTTTTAAATAGGTTTTGTGGGCAGTTTTGTAGGCCAACAAACCTAAAAATCAAAAAAGTTATCTATAAAGTCATTTACCCCCCTGAGGAGATTTTCATGCGTGCCGTAAAAACTGTCAAAACCATCAAGCAAAATTTAAAGCGTGCAATTCCCGCCCTAGTTGCAGGCGCATTGCTCGCAGCCAGCCCTGCGGCCATGGCCGTGCAGTTCAGCGGCGTGTATATCTTCGGCGATTCTTTGTCTGACGCTGGCTACTATCGTCCCGGCATCACTGCATTGGTCGGCGCGCCAACAGCCAATGCCGTCGGCAAATTCACTACCAACCCCGGCCTAGTATGGTCGGAAATTATTGCGCAATACTACGGTGGCGTAGCTAAAGCATCGAACGCAGGCGGTGGCATTTACGCCCAAGGCGGCATGCGCGTATCCGAGCCTTCCCCAGCAAGCTTGGTAGGTCCTGGCGGCACGCAGCGCCCAGTATCTGCACAAATCGGCGAATATTTGGCAGGCTCAGGCCGTGCTGATCCAAACGCGCTTTATGGCGTATGGGCGGGTGCCAATGACATTTTTGCAAACCTAGGCGCACTGCAGGCTGGCTTAATTACTCCAGCGCAATTGCAAGCCAATGTGCTCGGTGCAGCCGCTTCTGAAATTCAGCAAATCGGCCGCCTAAAAGCAGCTGGCGCCAAGTACGTTATGGTATTTAACTTGCCTGATATTGGCGGAACGCCGAACTTTGCATCTAACCCTTTGTCGCCTACCATCACGGCTCTTACTGCAGGCTACAACACCACGTTATTTGCTGGCTTGGCACAAA
>JAYUOW010000020.1:0-20306 GCA_043760555.1 Betaproteobacteria bacterium | reverse complement strand
CAAACAATTTCTTAGCGCGCTCAATGGCCAATACCTCAGCTTTATCCACAAATTCGCAGCCGCCATAATAGCGTTTGCCCGGATAACCCTCAGCATATTTGTTGGTCAACTGGCTACCCTGCGCCTGCATCACGGCGGGGCTGGTATAGTTTTCAGAAGCGATTAACTCAATATGCTCTTCTTGCCGACGCGTTTCTTCTTGAATCGCAGCCCAAAGTTCTGCATCTACTTTTTCGATAGTATTTTGACGTGAAAACATGAACAACCTTTTGAAGTGAACAAAGTGGGTGCCGAATGAAGATCAGCGAATACGGTATTTTATCATGCAGGCTAGGTGCTTTTGGTTTTGGCGCACGGAATCAGGAGAAGAATTACGCAGCAGAAAGCATCATATCTTCACCACAGCATATGCCTGAAGACGCCCTATTTTAGGGTGTCTTCAGGCACTTAATTTCGATCAAAAAGCCTCTCTCAGCTCACTTTTCACGGTAAGTTCTCACGCGCGCCCACAGTTCGCGCAACGTGCCTTGGTGCAACCACACCAGCCCGCACATGCCATAAAGCGAAAGTGAGGCCAAAAAATTCGCATCCCGCATCATTTCCAGCGCAACAGGGTTCTTAAAATACCAATAAATTGCATAGCAGCCATCCACCGTAAACCACGTTACAAACAGCATCAACGGCCACTGCCGCCATGCACGGTCAAGCACAACGCGCAAGCTCCAAGCAGCGAACAAATAAGAAAAAAACGCCATGATAAAACTAATCGGAATATCCCAATCAGGTGCAGGCATATAAAACGAACCCGCGATGAGCAAGCCAACACCAATCGCTAACGTGGCAAGCTTCCACGGCCGCTGCCATTCAACGCTTTGCGCGTTAAAAAATTCGCGCACTAATTTCACTATGGTTCGCCCTTAACGGTAATTGTTGCTGCGCCACAAGCGCAATGCGCCGTTTTATCCATGCAAGCTCTCCATCGTTGCTTGGGGATGCGTAATCGCCAATGCATACGAAAGCCGCGCTGTTTTAAATCCGAATTTTTCGTACAGCCGTACAGCGCCCTCATTTGCAGCGCTAACTGCCAAACCAAGTTCCACGCATCCCGCCATCATGGCTTGCTCCCGCGCATGCGCCAACAACAACGCACCGTAGCCGCGCCCGCGCGCAGCAGCGGTGACAGCTAGCGCTGTGATAAAAAGCTTAGGCTTAAGTGTAAAAAAATCATCCTGCTTGGTAAGCCAAAGCTGTCCAACGTGAGCATCGCCCTCCGTGAGTACCCACACAGCGTGCTTATCCGCACTCGGCCCATTCTCATCCCACCGATAGGTGTTACGTAAAACGTCAGGCCAGCGCGCCTTAAATGCGAGCACATCATGTGGCGCTGTAATTTGCGCCGTGTCCAAACTAGTCTGAATCTCAAGCGCCAAAAACGCTTCCCAATCAGCATGCATATAGCGCCTAATTGTTGCCATTTATTTACCTTTAGGTTAATCCTAGAACAACTTGCGTGCACAAATTTAAACGGGTAAAAGGCTTGACAGTCGTTGATTGGCTTAGCAATTAAATGCCTGCATATTATTGTAGAAGCCCTATTTTAGGGTTTCTACAATAATATGCAAGCATTTACAAACAAGGACTAAACACCACGCCACGCCGCCACCAACATGGCCACGCCCGCAATCAACACCACACCATCCATGATGTATTCAAAGTCCGCTGGCTTTAATTTGGCGACGATGGCTTTAGCTAAATATGACCCTGCCATTAGCCCGCTGCCCACGCCCAGGCCGCGCAACACGTTTTCAGTTGAGACCACACCACGGATTGAAAACGTGGCTATTTTAGTTAAACTTACCGCCGCCGACCCAAAGGCTTCGGTGGCTAAGTAGGCACCTTTGGTTAAGCCGTACGCTAAAAAAAACGGCGCGTTAATAGGTCCGGTGGAGGCCACAATGCCAGTTAAAAAACCCATCACTGCACCGACAATTGCCAAATGCCAGCGCGCAATTTTTAATTTAGAACGCCGCAACGCGTGGCGTGCGGGCACCACCAACAATAAAAAGCAACCAAGTGTGGCCTCCACAACATGCACGTTTAAGTTTAAAAATAAAGAAGCGCCCAGCGCGGCGGCCGGCATGGCGGTGGCGCAATAAATTAGCGCGGCTTTTAAATCTAGCTCACGCCACCACGCGCTTACCCGCGATGCATTTGCCAAAAATGCGGCGATGGCCATAATCGGCACGGCCGCTTTTGCGCCGAAAGTAAAGGCCAAAATTGGCACCATAATCACGCCAGAACCAAAACCAATGACGCCGCCGATAGTGCCTGCCAACAAGGCGATGGGTAAAATATAAAGCCATTCCATGTTCTACCAATCCTAGTTAATTGCCGCAGGCGGCGCTTTTAACAAATCCGCATCAATGGCTTTAAAGATAGGCGCTATTTGCCGGAGTAAATTTTTTTGGCTTGACGCTTTGCGCCACACCAGCGCAATACGCCGATGCGGCGCGGGGGCTGCAAACGCCCGTAATACAAGGGCTGGCGACTGCAATGCAGGTGGATGCACCGCTAGTGCGGGCATGAGCGTAATGCCTGCATTGCTCGCCACCATGTGCCGCAAGGTTTCTAAACTGGTGGCGCGATAACCTTGGTGTTCACGCGCGCCGGACATCTGGCAAACGTCTAACGCTTGGTCGCGCAGGCAGTGGCCGTCTTCTAACAACAGCAAGGCCGCGTCGCTTAAATCTTCTAACTTAAGCGTGGCTTTTTGCTTACCCTTTTTGCCTCCCGCATCCGCCAACGCGTGGCCGAGCGGCAGAGCCAATACAAAATCTTCTTCAAACAAAAATTCGGCATGAAACACATCATCCGGCAACGGTAGCGCCAGCACGCCCGCGTCTAAATCACCGTTTTTTAGCTTAGTTAAAATGACGTCGGTTTTGTCTTCATACAACATAATTTCTAGCTTAGGAAAACGTGCAACCAATTGCGGCATGACATGCGGCAGTAAGTAAGGCCCCAGCGTGGGGAATAAGCCTAAGCGTATCGCGCCGGATTCAGGGTCTTTCGCGCGTTTGGCGATGGCCTTAATTTCATCAGCCTCGCGTAGCAATTGCCGGGCGCGCGCCACCACGGCTTCACCAACGTCGGTGAGCATGACGTTGCGCGGATTGCGCTCAAATATCACCACGCCTAACTCTTCTTCAAACTTTTTAATTTGCGTCGATAGCGTGGGCTGGCTGACAAAACTGGCGTCCGCCGCGCGGCCAAAATGGCGGTGATCAGCCAGCGCCACAACATAGCGTAAATCGCGCAGATTCACGCGTTAATCTCTACGCAGTAAACACACTGCTTGCGCGGCAATACCTTCGCTACGGCCAGTAAAACCAAGCATCTCCGTAGTGGTGGCTTTAATATTTACATCTGAAAATGCAAGCCCACAATCAGCGGCAATATTGGCCACCATTTGCGTAATGTGGGGTGCCATGCGCGGTGCTTGGGCGATGATGGTGGCATCAATATTCTCTATTTGCCAATGTTGCTCTTGCACCAGCTTGCAGGTATGGCGCAGCAATTTACGGCTATCGATACTTTTATATTTTGGGTCAGCATCCGAGAAATGCTTGCCGATATCACCCAGTGCTGCCGCACCCAGCAAAGCGTCGCAAATTGCGTGCAGCAGCACATCGGCATCCGAGTGGCCGAGCAGGCCTTTTTCATGCGGGATGGTCACGCCACCGATAATGCACGCGCGGTTTTCTACTAGCTGATGCACATCAAAACCTTGGCCTACTCTTAGTTTCATACTTGTCCTATCGAGGATAAAAAAAGCTCTGCCATTAATAAATCAGCAGGTACGGTAATTTTTAAATTGGTGTTATCGCTTACAAACAACCTTGGCGCATGGCCTAAGTAAGCGATGGCTTGGGCTTCGTCGGTCACGGGGTCACCTTTATCGAGCGCTGATTGCAGCGCAGTTTGCAGTAACCCTGCACGAAACATTTGCGGCGTTTGTGCAGCCCATAAATTATCGCGTGGCACAGTGTGGGTGATGTAATTATTAGCATCGCTCGCTTTAATGGTATCGGCCACTTTGCCCGCCAATAGGCCACCTACAGCCTCTTTGCTACAGCTATCCACGAACGCTTTTACGCGCGCAACGCTTAAGCAAGGCCGCGCGGCGTCGTGTACTAGCAGCCAATCAGCGGCTGACAATTCGCTATTTTTGAGTAAGGCATTTAAGCCATTTAATACCGTTTCGGCGCGCGTTGCACCGCCACACTTCAATGCTTTTAATTTTGGTAAACGCGCTTCAAAATTATAGGTAGGCCAATAGTTATCTGTGGGTGAAGTCACCACCACTACCGCTCTAATTGCAGGCACCGCAGCCAATGCAGACATGGTGTGAAATATCATTGCCTCGCCCGCCAGTTGCAGATACTGTTTGGGCAGCGCATCGCCAAAACGTGCGCCCACACCGCCAGCGGGAATTAAGGCAATAATACGGGGTTGAATTGTTGTATGCATACTGCAATGATAACAAAGCTAAAACTCACCAAACTCGAATAACCAAAATACGGAAAATAATATGAAAGCTTTTTTGTGTCGCGCATTTAGCGAACCCGAGCAATGCGCCATTGAAGAAACCTCCTGTCGCACGCCCGCTGCAGGCGAGGTGCACATCCGCGTGCGAGCAGCGGGTGTGAACTTTCCTGATGCGCTAATTGTGCAGGGAAAATACCAGCTAAAACCACCCTTCCCGTTCTCACCCGGTGCCGAAATTGCCGGTGACGTGCTGGCCGTAGGCGAAGGTGTGCGCCATGTAAAAGTGGGTGATCGCGTGGCTGCATTTTGCGGCGTGGGCGGTTATGCAGAAGCAGTCATTGCGCCAGCTGCTGCCACGATGGCCATCGCGCCACAAATGAGCTATGAGCTTGCTGCCACCTTTAGCCTGGCCTACGGCACGTCATGGCACGCCATACGCGACCGCGCGCAGCTGCAGGCAGGCGAGACACTGCTTGTGCTGGGTGCGGCCGGTGGCGTGGGCTTAGCTGCCGTTGAAATCGGCAAAGCCATAGGTGCCACCGTAATTGCTTGTGCATCAACGGATGACAAACTAGCGCTGGCTAAGAAACACGGTGCAGACGTGCTGATTAACTACGAAACCGAAGACCTGCGCGAAGCCATTAAAACAGCCACCAATGGCAAAGGACCAGATGTTATTTTTGACCCTGTAGGCGGTAAATTTAGCGAGCCTGCGTTTCGGTCAATCGCGTGGCGCGGACGCTATATGGTGATTGGGTTTGCCAGCGGGCCAATACCGTCGCTGCCGCTAAATTTAACGCTACTTAAGGGCGCATCTATTATGGGTGTGTTTTGGGGCGAATTTGCCAAGCGCGAACCAAAAGCAAACTTCGCGGGCTTACAAGAAATGATGACGTGGATGGCCGAAGGCAAACTGCGGCCGCACATTAGCAAAACGTATAGCTTGGCCGAAAGCGCCGTGGCATTGCGCGCTATTTTAAACCGTGAAGTGACTGGCAAAGTTGTGATTGTCCCTTGAAAAAACGCGGCACTCCTAAGCAGCCGCAACACCCCGCCAAACGCCACTTTTGGCCAGCATTGGTGCGGCTTTGCGGCCTTTGGTTTGTCGGTGGCATTTTGCTTACGCTGCTGGCATTGGGCGTGATGGCTGCAGCGGGGTGGATGGTGCAGCGCGGGATGTTGGTATCCACTTTTTCGCAAAATATTGCTAACGTGCTGCCGCCGGTTTTTCTGCCTACTTTACGACCTCCGCGCGAAACAGGCGAGGTCGTCATTTTAGTATTAGCAGCACCGAATGAAAAAGCCACAGCCACGCGCGCCGCTGAAATGCTGGATGCAAAAGCCAATGCCTTGCCCGAACGCGAAGAATATCGGCAAGCTGGTTTTGAACATGATTTAGCGCTGCTTTTTGCCCGTGAATTGGGCGCGCAGCCTCGATTTATAAGCTTCTCCAACCATGAGGCACTGTGGCGTGCGCTGCGCCGTGGGCAAGGCCATTTTGCTGCAGCGGGACTACTGCAGACGTCAGTAGCTGCGACACCGCAGCGCTTTGGCCCCGCGTATCGTCAAGCGCAATTTCGTTTGGTTGCGGCCGAAAGCATCGCCAACGCCAACAAGGTCGGCGCAAGACGGGTTGCTGTGGTGCAGGGATCGCCCGCGCAAAACGTGGTGCGTCAATTGCAAGCAGTACATCCAAAAGCCGACGTCGTCGCACTGGCCGAACACACCAGCCAAGAGGCACTTTTAAAATCTGTGGCCGATGGCGCGGCTGAGTTTGCGCTGGTTGATAACACCGGCTTTGCCGTGGCGCGGCGGGCGCATCCTGATTTAGCGGGTTTTGCCAGCGTGGGCAAACCTATTGCCGTCGCGTGGGCGCTGGGCGACACCGCCGCATTTGATGGTGATATGGAAGTGACGGCCTCAACGTTTTTTCGAAAACTCCGCGCCAATGGCACGCTGGATCGGCTGGAAGACCGCTATTACGGCCATCTTCACCGTGTTGGCCCGGCAGATTCAGAAGCCATGCTAGAGCGTAGCACTACCTTGCTTCCAGATCTACATCCCTATTTTTTGGAAGCAGAAGCAGCGACGGGAATTGAATGGCGCTTCTTAGCAGCACTGGCTTATCAAGAATCGCAATGGGATGCCAATGCCACATCACCCACTGGCGTACGCGGCATTATGATGCTTACTGAGGAAACCGCTACGCGCATGGCGGTGAAAGATCGACTTGATCCGCAACAGAGTATTTTTGGCGGCGCAAAATATTTGAGCCTTCTAAAAAACACCATCCCAGCCCGCATACCCGAACCCGACCGCACTTGGTTAGCCCTTGCCGCCTACAACCAAGGCTACGGACATTTAGAAGATGCGCGCATACTTGCAGCACGTCTAAAACTAAATCCCGACACATGGATCGACGTTAAAAAAGCCTACACCATGATGCATCAACCTGAAATAGCTGAAACCCTAAAACACGGGGCTTGCCGAGGTGGCGAGGCGATAGGATTGGTAGAAGCGGTGCGCAATTATTTTGAGATTTTAGAAGCAGTAAATCTAGCGCCGCTGCCCGTTCAATAGCCTACCAACTGGGGTGTGACGCACCAATAATTGATAGCTCGCAAACGCAATGCTCAGCGTAGCCAAAACAGAAATTATAAATTTTAGTTGCCACCCCGCCGACACATCAAGCAAGGCATATTGAATGGCAAATAAAATTGGCAGGTGGATGAGATAAACCCAATACGACGCATCCGCCACATAACGGAGCGTTCGATTGCTGTAGTCAAGCCACTGTTTTCCAACGCACAAACACCAACAGGTCATCCACATGCCTGCATAGGCTTGCAACACCGCTTGCAGCACATGCAACACTGGGCTTTGTGGTGCGGCGCTCTGCATTTTCATGATGTACAAATACAAAACGTAGGCGATTATCGAAGCGAGTAGCAACCAAGTGGACAATGGTTTAAGGTGATCAATCAATGCTTCGCGCGTAAACAATGCATAGCCCAATACAAAGTAAAAGCCGTAAATAAGTAGCGCCCACCATTGCGGCAAAAAGCTTTCTGGAGCAGGTATTGGCGCTGCAATGCTGGCGATTGCGGGAACCAATAAAATTGGCGCAATGCCCAACAAAAGTATCAACAACAACGTGGAGCGCATAGACGAAATGCGTTGCCGTAGCGCGCCAATCCACGAAGTTTCAAGCGTGTGAGCCACCCAAACCAACACGCAAAAACACATTAGATAAACCAAAAACCATAAGTGCATCATCGACGGCGGTGCCGCTGGTGCGTTGGCGTTCAATGACCATTGTTTGATTAACGTAAGCAATGGAGAAGGCCTATTTACGTGCGTCACCGCTTGCATGGTGAGCCAGTACATGGCCAAATAGAGCAATGGCCAAAATAGTATAAACGGCAATAACACACGCGAGAATCGGTTACGCAACATGCCAGCCACGCCGCATTTACTCACCATCAATGCCGCGAAAAAACCGGCCACAACAAAAAATAAAGGCATACGAAATAAATGCGAAAACCAAACCGCACCATCTACCCATACTGAATTACTCGCGTCCGCTGTTGGCCAATAGTTGTGCAGCACCGTGCTATAAGCAAGCCCCGCATGAAACAGCACACCCGCCAACATCGCCAGCGCGCGCAAATTGTCCATGTAGTGCAGCCGCTGCATCACAGGAATGAAGTCTTGCGGCGCTGCACCCAACTGGTACTTGCAACACACAGCAGCATCACCATCAACTGCGCTAAAAAAATACCCAAAGCAGGCAGGCTCCACACAATGTTTTCGGTTTTGATATTGCTGCTGATGGCGTCAAATTGACCGATACCCATCATCACGGGGCTTATCATTGTGGATAAACTAATCTGCACAAAAATGTTCCAGCCTTCTGACTCCACCACCAAGGCGGTGCAAAGCGATACGCAAAAAATCGTCGCCAAATATCCATAGATGAGCAATGACCACACCAACAATCCATCGGGCAGCGGCGTGAATAAAATTAAGAACGCAGAACCGCCCACCACCAAGGTGAACGGTGCCAGATAGATGGCGACGTTAGCCAATAATTTGCTCCAATAAAAATCCATTGGCGACACCGGCAGGCTCATCACAAAGGGCAAAGTTTGCTCTTTTCGCTCATTTAAAATTGAGCTTTGAATCGCGAAACCACCCGCACAAATTAGCAATACCAGTAGTAACAATGCGCCTATGTAAAACGACCAAGTTTTGCCGATCCCGACAAGGGTGAGACCCACCAACAAGCCCAATACATAGGCCGCTAGCTGCTTTTGATAAATTTGCCAATCTTTAATGACGAGCAATTTAATCATCGGAAGATTGCTAAATATTGCGTTCATTTTGACGCCCCGGCACGTACACACGTGACAAAAATATCCTCTAAACTCATTGGCTCGATGGTTTTAATGGTTAGCCCAGATTGTTGTAGGCGCGATAAAAAAATGTCGTCGCAATTGCGCACCTTTAGCTCCGTAATCGAGCCGCTAGTGCGGGTGCTGGCCACTTCCGGCAAGGTGTTCATTTGCGCATCCCAAATGCCACGACACACCACGCGACGCCAGCTTGCTAAAAAGTTTTCTTTATCTTGTGAGGCTACAAGCCTGCCTTGATGCAAGAACGTAATGGTGTCCGACAACTGTTCAACATCCATCGTGTTGTGCGATGAAAATAGCACGCTGCGTTCGTCATCACGCAGCACGTCGGCCAACGCCTCCAGCACCTCAATACGCGCGACGGGATCGAGCCCAGTTGTGGGTTCATCCAGCAGCAGCAACTTAGGGCGGCGCGCCAAAATTAGCAGTAACAACGCCTTCACCCGCTGCCCGTGCGAGAACCCACGCAACACTTGATGCGCCCGCAAGTCAAAGCGCTTTAGCAATTCAACGGCATAAGCGTCATCCCAACCGGGATAAATACTTTTAACGAACTCCATATGCCAACGCAGCGATTGGGTTTTGTACAACCGCATGTCGTCGGACACATAACCAACGTCGCGCTTGATCGCCACCTGCGCTTCCGGCGCACGATGGCCGCACACGTCCACTGTGCCCGCGTCAGGTTTGATTAAGCCAATTAAGATGCGCATCATGGTCGACTTACCTGCGCCGTTAGCGCCGACCAATCCCATAATTTGCCCCGTAGGCAATTCCAAATCAATGTTGTGTAGCTGGAAATCGGCGTAGTTTTTCTCCAGCCCGACTATTTTCAGCGCGGGCGTTTGTAAAGTTGTCATGTTCGACTATCTCCCAATAACGGCAGATTTTTCGAGCGAGACCGTGGAAAGACCCGAATCTAGGGCGTTTCGGACAACATCCACGACAGCGTTTGCAGGCAACCCGAGCTTGCCCGCAGCGCCAATTAAGCCGATTAAATGCGCATCAAATTCATCCTGCGCCATTTGTCGCGGCAAATCTTGCGTATCGGCAACGTAAGAACCCTTGCCCTGCCGCGTGACGATCACGCCGTTGCGTTCCAGCTCAAGATAAGCCCGCTTCACGGTGATAACGCTAACCCGGCTGCTACTCGCCAGCTCGCGGATAGAAGGCAAGGCCTGCCCAGGTTGCCAGTCGCCTGCCAACACCTTAGCCAGCACTTGCCCCATGATCTGGCTGTACATGGGCGAAGTGTCGGTGCTTGAAAGAAAAATTTGATCGTTCATGATTGACTGTGCTTGTTAGTATATGCACAGTATACACGGATATATACAGGGGTCAAGCGGTTGGTAATTGCGCACGGGGCTTACACGCGATTTTTATGCTTGTATCGCCGCGATTATCAAAACCCAACAGCCATCAGCTAAGCGCCTAATTCCCGCAGCAATTCCGGGTGTCGGTCGAGCAATTTAAATAGATTCATCACTGCAGCTACCGGTTTGGCTTGGCCGCGCTCGTAGCGTGAGAATGCATTTTTTCCACCGCCAGCAATTTGTGCGGCTTGCGATTGTGTCAGCTTGAGCTTTTTGCGGATGCGCGCGAGCTCAGCGGCTTCAGCTGCATCTATTTGGTCACGAAACTGCACCCACGCGGCTTCTTCTTCTGCGTTGATAACTAAAAAACCATCATCGCAATCTGAGCAAAATGCACCTTGCATTGAAGACGAAAATCGGTGGCCCTTATAAATTTGCTCCGTGTCGCGCACGCCATCAAGCAAGGTGCCAACAGCACAAAAGGGACAGGGTTTGTGATTCCATTTACTCATTTTTAGATAATCCGATCATAATTCTTTGAATGAAATAACAAAAAAGTTTTCTATTTTTTGAAACTTGATATACAACACTATGCCCTGAAAATGGCCGTGATACACGTCTTGCCAAACTCGGTGATCCGCATGTGTAGTCATGCTTTTATAAAAATTTTTCCGCGTAAGAGCCCTCACAATCGCCAGCGCTTCTCTATTCGAGAGCCCGCACATACGAATGCCCGTGCTAGCAGAGACGCTTAAATTGAGGTCTTCCACCGATTGCATTTGTAGCAATATCTCCGCAAGCGCGTAGTGAGCAGTTAGCTTTTCCATTGGCTAAATTATCCCCTATTAGGGTAATTTATGCAAGTATGACTTGCGGCGATTTTGCTCAAACTTACTCTACTAGCGAACGACGGTCTCTTCCCAATGTGCAAATTCGCTAAATTCTATGAGCAAGGTCGTGCCGTCAACGAATAATATTTCATGCTCAAACGAACCTGCGCTGGCTAATCGAACTTCATGCGTCATTAAATCGCCGTGGGAAGTTTGGTTACCTTCGCGTTCAGTCGTGCGACGCGGAGAGTCAAAAACATAGCGCGAAACTTCACGATAACGCAAAAAAATGTGGCGATCATGCCACGCGCCAAGCAACTTTATCGTGATTTCGGTAGCGCGATTTTCTTGGCACGCGCCAGTGGCGATTTCTGCTATGGATGTGGACACCATCCACGCATCATGCAACGCGCTTTTTGAAGTGAGATCGAAGTGGTCGCTATTGCTTGCGAACGCATAAACATTGGTTGGTAAATCCAACTTAACGGTTGCGAGGTAGGCTTCAAACGCGCCGAAGTCGATTCCGTCGCAGCTACCGTTGAGGATGTATTTCATCGACTACCGCCCTACTCCCCCGCCACATCCGCACCCTTAGGCGGTACAAATGTAAACGTGCTCACCGGTGCTGCCACATTGCTTTTAAGATCGGTAAATTTAAGCTGCGTGCGGTTGCCGAATAGGTCTTTTAGTTCTAGTTCGGCAAGCACTTCACCCTTAAAGCCGATGCGCACGGATTCAAATCCGGTGTCGGCTTGCTTGGGGGTGGCTAGCACCCAATCTAAGCCGTTGATTTCGCCTTGTTCGGTGGTGTTAAATAGGCTATCGAGCTTGGCGGTACCGGTGAGTAAGGCGGCGGGGGTGGCGGATAATGTGGTGTCGAATTTCTTGATGGTGACTTGGTTTAGGTCTTGGTCGTAGATCCACACTTTTGCGCCGTCGCTGACGATTTGCTGGGCTGGTTTGACGTAGTTCCAGCGGAATTTGCCGGGGCGCGAAAATATAAATGTGCCGTTTGCGCGTTGGCCTAAGGCACCAGTTTTATCTATTACCACTTGCTCAAAATTTGCTTGGCCTTTACTCACCCGGGTGACAAAGGCATTAAATTTTGCCGAGGCTGCACCGACGATTTTTGGAGCGAGTGGCGTAGCGACGACTTTGTTGGTTTGCGCGGTGCACGCGGTGGCGGCGAATGCAAAAAATACCAAACCTGCAAGGCTTAAAAGTTTAATGTTGGGCACTATTTTCCTAAAATTAAGTGGCTGAAGATGCCCTATTTTAGGGCGTCTTCAAGGGATACTATGAGTAAAAATCTACTGCATTCAGACCACAGGAACCGCAGTTTAGTTCCCAGAAACCGAGTAAAAACCTACTGCGGCGCATCCCGATTGGGTGCCAAAATATCGCGATTACCGTTGCCGCGCATCGACGACACCAAGCCCGCTTTTTCCATTTCTTCAAGCAACCTTGCCGCACGGTTATAGCCGATGCGCAAATGCCGTTGCACTAGCGAGATGGACGCTTTTTTATTTTCTAGCACGATGCGCACCGCTTGATCGTAGAGCGCATCAGCCTCACCGCCGCCGTTGCCACCGCCTTCACCGTAAGAATCCGCACTCACCTCTTCAGGCGACTCTAAAATGCCTTCCACATATTGCGGCGCGCCTTGTTTTTTAAGCCAATCCACCACCTTATGCACTTCGTTGTCGCTCACAAACGCGCCGTGTACGCGCATGGGCATGCCGCTGCCGGGCGGTAGGTACAACATGTCACCCTGCCCTAGTAGGGCTTCAGCGCCTTGCTGGTCAAGAATGGTGCGCGAATCAATTTTGCTGGACACTTGAAACGCCACGCGCGTGGGCACGTTGGCTTTGATTAGGCCGGTGATAACGTCAACCGATGGCCGCTGCGTGGCTAACACTAAATGGATGCCAGATGCCCGTGCTTTCTGGGCTAGGCGGGCGATGAGCTCCTCTACTTTTTTGCCGACGACCATCATTAAATCGGCTAATTCGTCGATGATGACAACAATCATCGGCATATTTTCTAGCGGTTCTGGCTCTTCTGGCGTGAGGGAGAACGGATTACCAATTGGGGTGCCGGCTTTTTGTGCATCGGTAATTTTGGTGTTGTAACCAGCTAAATTTCTCACGCCCAAAGCGCTCATTACTTTGTAGCGGCGATCCATCTCGCCCACGCACCATGTGAGCGCGAAACCGGCGTATTTCATGTCAGTAACTACTGGTGCCAAAAGATGCGGAATGCCTTCATATACGCTCAACTCCAGCATTTTTGGGTCGATCAAAATTAGGCGCACTTCTTTGGCCGTCGACTTATAAAGTAGCGATAAAATAATTGCGTTCATTGCCACCGATTTACCCGAGCCCGTGGTGCCCGCAACGAGCAAATGCGGCATGCGGCCAAGGTCGGCGGTGACCGGCATACCGGCAATGCTTTTGCCCATCGCGACCGCCAATTTTGAAGGCATGGCGGCAAACATTTCAGAGCCTAAAATTTCGGACAGGCGCACAATTTCGCGCTTCGGGTTGGGAATTTCTAAGCCCATGTAGCTGGTGCCGGGAATGGTTTCAACCACGCGAATACTGGTGACCGATAACGCCCGCGCCAAGTCGCGGCCAAGGTTCATAATTTGCGAACCCTTTACGCCGACGGCAGGCTCAATTTCATAGCGTGTAATCACCGGCCCCGGATGTGCTACCACCACACTTGCTTGCACATTAAAATCGAGCAATTTACGCTCGATTAAGCGCGAGGTGTATTCCAGAGTTTCAGCACTTGGCCGCTCAATGATGGTGTCAGCCGGATCAAGCAAGGCCAAGGGCGGCAAATCGGTGTCGGACAAATCATCGAACAGTTGCACCTGCTTTTCGCGCTGCACCCGCGCTGATTGGGGCACCGCAACCACTGTGGGTTCGATGCGAATAGGCGCGTGCTCGATGATTTCTTTGCGCAATTGCACCACTTTTTCTTCGCGCTTCACCACGGCCACTTCGCCCACCGCGCGATCACGCTTTTCTTCTACACGATTTTGAAAGCGATTCCACAGCCATTCCCAGCCCAAGCCAATACGCTCGCAAAGCTTTATCCACGACAGCCCCGTGAACAAACTAAAACACGCCGCAAGCGCTGCCAGCAACAACATCGTACCGCCGGTAAAGCCCAAAATACGGCCAATTTCACCGCCTAAAAACCCGCCCCAAAGCCCGCCAGGGCCGTTGGGTAAGTCAAGCCTCATACTGTGCAAACGAATCGCTTCAATGGCACCAGAAATGCTTAGCACCAACACAAAACCGGTGAGTGCTATGGCAATGCTGCGGCGATCAAATACGCTGCCCACTTCCACCCGCTGAAACAGTCGGAGCACCGCAAACACCGCCAGCACCACTAACCACCACGCCGACATACCAAATAAGCCCAACAAAATATCGGACATCCACGCGCCCATGCTGCCGCCTGCATTCGCAATGCTGGTGCCGCGACCACTAAAGAAAAAGCCGGGATCAGTTGATTTATGGGTGGCTAAAATTAAAATTAAAAATGCCGCGCAAGCGGAAAATAAAATCCAGCTGGCTTCGCGCATCAGCTTGGGCATACGCGTGGTTTGCGTGGGCTTTGATGCGGCATTTGAGGCATTTGAGGTTTTAGAAGCCACTGACGATATGCCTGAAGACGCCCTATTTACGGGGTTCCCCAAGGCATCACTAGTCGCTAGTGTGGCGTTTGATTTCGCTAATTTGGCAATTAAGGCGGGATTATCAAACGGATTATCGACCATCGCTTCGGCGCGCTGCATGTCGGCGTCGATAAACGCAGGCTCTACCGCAACGGCGGCTTTTCTGACGCGCTTCACAGCGGGTTTTGAACCGGGAGGCGGCGCGACTGGAGATGCTTGCGCAAACGCGCTTTCGCTGCTCAATTCATCATCGGCACGCGCATTTAGGCGCGCGCGCAAGTTTTCAATCATTTGGTATTCTTCATCTGCGCTGGAGCGCTTGTTGGGTAGGGGGGAAGACGCTGGCACAGACGGCCATTCGGCGCGGGCAGCCGTTACGTTGCTTATCGACGACCGCACACCGGAAAAGCTATTATCAGTAGGATCAAAAAACGCACTTTCGTCGGTAGCGTAAACGGTGGGTTTGGACTGCAGGGGCGGCGGCAACTCTAGCTCTAGCTCAAGATCGGCAAAATCATCAACGTCATCAAACAATGGCGAACTGACGCGTGCGGCAGCGGGGGCGCTGCTCATGCCACGTATGCCGCCTACGCCAAGCGCGCGCGGCGGCGTTACGGGGTCAAGATCAGGGTCAGGCTCAGTAGGATCAAATATGTCTAAATCAGTAGGTGCTTTCATAGCTGAATTATCCTAGATTACACACCACAGCGGGGGCGCGACACCGCGTTTTACGACATATTTTTTCGCGATACAAAATTGAGCGGGTGAAATATTGTGGCGCACAAATTGCGCGCATGGCGGGCAGCCTGCCCGAGGCATTGAATAGCGAGGCCAATAGCTGTGTAAAATCAGGCCTTCACCAACAAGGTATCTAGCGCAATGATCCCGTTTTTTAACTCGATAAATGCAGTTTTGCAGCGCCAAATTCCCAGCCAATTTCAGCGCACGCTCTGGTCGCATGCGTCTGAGCGCATGAAGCTGCTCATCGCCATCAAGATCACCGTGCTAATTTGCGGTGGCTTGGCTCTCGATGCCATGCTGGGCAAAAGCGGTCAGTGGGTGACCAATGCGTGGACATTTGCGGTGTTTGCGGTGCTGCTTTATTTGGGTCGATCAACTGAACGCTGGACTTTAATTATCTGCATGGTGCTGGGCGGTTTAGGCGAAATTGTGCTGTCGTTAGTGTGGCGTTTATACGATTATCAATTTGGCAATTTACCGCTGTTTGTGCCACCCGGACACGCCATGCTGATGCTGCTTGGCGTACTGATTGCGCAACGGTTAGACGGTATTTTCTATCCTGCTAATACATTGAAGAACGCCTATTTACGGGCGTCTTGGCTGGTTGTTTTGCCAGTGCTAGGGCTTGCTTATGCGGCTTTTGTGCTGCTGCGCGGCACGGATGTATTTGGTGCGGCGCTGTTTTTGATATTTCTAGCGTGCATGGTTTTTGGGCGCGCAAAAACGCTGTACGTGACGATGTTTTTAGTAGCACTCATCATGGAGCTTTATGGCACCGCACTTGAAAACTGGCGCTGGGCTGCTACCGTGCCTGCTGCGGTTTTTAACCCTGCCACCAGCATCAGTGCGGCTAATCCGCCGTTTTCAGCGGGCGCGTTTTATTGCGTGCTGGATTTGATCGTGATCGGCATGATGGCGCGCCACAGCGATGTGCCTACAAAAGCGCACTTAACCTAGCGCGCCCAGCGATCTAAGGCGGCTATCAAGGCATCGTAATGCACGGGCTTGGTGATGTAATCATTAAAACCACCGGCCAGCGCAATATTGCGCTGCTCGGTGAAGGCATTGGCAGTGAATGCGATGATCGGCAATGCCGTCGTGTTGTGGGTTTTGCGGATGATAGCGACGGCTTCCATGCCGTTCATGACGGGCATGTGCAAGTCCATCAACACGCAATCTACGCTGAAGTCTGGCGCGTTAATCATATCAACGGCTTGTCTGCCATCGTTAGCCATCAAAATAGTGAAGCCCAATTTTTCGAGCATTTTGCTGGCTACTTTGCGGTTAATTGGATCATCTTCCACCACCAAAATTCGCTTGCCTGCAAATGCGGGTGCGGGCGGCTTAACGGGCGATGCGGGCATGGTGGCGGTGACTGTTGCTACGCGTTTAAAGGGCAACACAATGGTAAAAGTTGACCCGTGACCCATTTCACTGGCGGCAAAAATCTTACCGCCCATCAAGGTAACCAAACGTCTGGAGATGGCCAATCCTAGGCCGGTTCCACGATATTCACGGGTGGCAGAATTATCTGCCTGCACAAAGGGTTCAAAAATTTTCTCGAGCTGCGAGGGCATCATGCCAATGCCGGTATCTTGAACCGTAAATTCGATTTGTACATCATCCATGCCAACTTCACGGCAGCGAGTTTCGATGGTAACGCTGCCCTGCTTGGTAAATTTAATCGCGTTGTTGACCACATTGGCCAGCACTTGCACCACCCGCAGCGGATCGCCCATGACGAGCTTTGGCAGCGTGGTGGCGGTTGAAAAATTAACCACAATTTCGGCATCGATACTTTTTACTGCCGCCAAGGCGCTTACGTCGCGCAACACATCGTAGGGCGAAAATTCAATGCTTTCCACGCCCACTTTGCCGGCTTCAATTTTTGCAAAGCCTAAAATATTTTCCACCACATCTAGCAGCACTGCACCAGAATCGGTGATGGTATTGGCGTAACCGGCTACCGCGTCTGACACGGGCTCGAACCGTATAAGTTCAGCCATGCCCATCACCGCATTCAGCGGCGTGCGGATTTCGTGGCTTACGTTAGCTAAAAATTCCGACTTAGCGCGGCTGGCTTCCTCGGCATCTAGCCGCGCCTCGTTAAGCGACACCGTGCGCGCAAACACACGATCTTCCAGCCCAGCGTTGGTGCGCTTGAGCTCGCGTTCGGTGCGCTGCAGGGCGATGAGTGTGGTGGCGTTGCGCTCTAACTGGCTTTCTAGGCGGGTTTTGGCTTGCTCTAGCGACAAGATACTGTTTTGCAACTCGCCATGCATAAACCCTAACCAGGCTGAAATACCGCAGGCCAGCGCAAAAATAACGATTAAGACCACCCACCAATGCGCCGCATTTAAATCACGCGCTTGAGCATAAAAACCACCGCTTGCGCCGTAAAAAAACTGTATGCAAAAAAATAGCGCGCCCATCGTACCCAACAGCATCATGCTACGCCGCGTGCCGTACACCATCGCTGTTGCTGCACCGGTACACACCACCATTGCGGCTACGCTGCTGCGCAAGCCAAACACAAACATCGTCGCCACCGACAACAACACATAGGCACCGATGGTAAATTTGGTCAGCGTATGTACTTGAAGCTTTTTCCACAACGCTAAAATAACGATAAACGCGAGGCAAAATATCGCAAACAGCAGCGCCTCGCTCTGACGCCCGCCCGCGTAGGCACGGGCCGCGACCGCCAGCGACCCCACCACGGAACTACCGCAAGCAATCAACACAATCGGTCGTAAAAATCGCGCCTCTAAAGCGCCTTTTTTGTCCGCTGCAGCTTGCGCGCTGGCAGCAGCACCCGCACTAATGGCCAACTCGATAGCGGATGAACTTGCGGCGGGTACGGTAATATCGGTGTTTTTCATTTAGTGTTTAAGGTGCTATCGGCCTTACGATCAGCTCAGCCAACAAGCAGGTTATGAGACATAAAGATTAGCACGAACATCACATAAGGTGTGTGGCAATTTCTACACGCAGATGCTGGTCTATACTGGGGTTTTAGCGCACAATTTTAGATAACGATTATTTTAACTATGCCCCAACCTGCCATCACCGCAAACTACTGGGCCATTACGTTTATGGCCGCCGCCGTGTTGATGATTACGATGGGCGCGCGGCAATCGTTAGGGCTATTTGTTTCGCCGCTTAATACAGCCACGGGCTTGGGGCTAACGGCAATCAGCTTTGCGATGGCGGTGGGGCAATTTACGTGGGGCGCGATTCAACCGGTGGCGGGTGCGGTAGCCGATAAATACGGGCCGGGTCGGGTGATTGCCATCGGATTGGTGATGCTAGCGATAGGATCAGCGATCACGCCGATGCTAAGCAGCGAGGTTGGGCTGGTGGTGTCGCTGGGTGTATTGAGTGCGGTAGGCGCAGGTGCGGGTAGTTTTTCGGTGCTAATTGGTGCCGTAGCACAACGCATTCCCGATGATAAACGCGGTATGGCGTCGGGCGTGATTAACGCAGGCGGCTCGTTTGGGCAATTTGTGTTTGCGCCGATTATGCAAAAAATAATTTCTTTAACCGGCCATGCCTACGCGTTTTTTACCTTAGCGGTGGTGACGCTTTTAGCTATGCCGCTGGCCTATTTATTGCGCCGTCAGCGCAACCCGATTGAAAAATCAGCTGCTAGCGCGGCTGCACCGCCTACCATCACTTTAAAAGCGCAAGTGGTAGAAGCGCTTAAAGACCGCAGCTACTGGCTGCTGCACGCGGGTTTTTTTACCTGCGGCTTTCATATTGCGTTTTTGGTGGTGCATTTGCCGGGCGAAGTGCAGCTTTGTAATCTACCGCCATCTGTTGCCAGCTGGTCGATTGCCATCATTGGCTTGGCAAACATTGTGGGTAGTTTATTGGCAGGCTGGGGCGTATCCAGAATGCGTAGCAAATACATTCTGTTTTGGATGTATGCATCGCGGGCGGTGATGGTGGCGATTTATTTGGCGGCACCTAAAACCGACGTAACTTTTTATATTTTTGCAGCAGGCTTGGGGCTAACTTGGCTGGCTACCGTGCCGCCCACGGCAGGTGTGGTGGCCAAACTGTTTGGCACGCGCTACTTGGGCACCTTGTTTGGGCTTACTTTACTATCGCACCAAGTGGGCGGCTTTTTGGGTGCGTATTTGGGCGGTTTGGCAATGACGGCAAACGGCAATTATTTATGGATGTGGTGGGCAGATATTGCGCTAGCGTTGATCGCGGCGCTTTGCAATTTGCCGATTCGCGAAGCGAAGGTGCAGCGGGCACCAACCTTGGCTACTGCATAACGCAAACTCAGGCGCGGCTAACAACAAGCTGTGCGGCTTCAGCGGAAAAGTCGGTACTTGATGCTTCGTGTGTGTGGGTGATTACGGGGCTTGTCGCTTCAACTGCGTCGATGTTGTTCATCACCGCAACCGTGACGACGGCGGTAACAACACAAGCACTGATGAGGGTTAAAACTGAAGTGGCTGCACGCATAATTTTCTCCTAGTTAAAAAATTGCGGTGGCTTAGGTGGCTTAGGTTGCTTAGTTTTGCACCGCGTTGCTGATCTGATGACGCGATGATGCGCGTGGCGGGCGCCACGCACTAGCGACATGCGACGAACCGCCCAATTTGCGTAGCGAAGTGATTAAAACAACCCGCAATTGGCTTGTGGCTGCCGTTAGGGGGTGCGGAAATTGTCAATGTACCGTTTATGAATACACTGACGGGATGCAGTGCTAGGCGTTCTGAAGGCAGTGTGGCTGGCCACACAACTGAGGAAC
>JAYUOW010000019.1:0-20382 GCA_043760555.1 Betaproteobacteria bacterium | reverse complement strand
TTTGTGTTGAAATCGATTTGCAAGTTTGAAACACATTACCTCGGGTAACGACCAAAAATCTGCGGCAACTGCAACATGACCCAGTAACGGGATTTTTTTTTAAAGGGGCGGTCATGGGATTGACACGCAGGAAAGGTATCGTTTCTGTTCTGCTGTTGAACTGCTTTAGAAATGGAAACCAAGATGGCAAAAATACCATTATTCACGCCACGTAAAGCACCAACCTCCGACGCTGCACAACCGGATGCAAAGCCTGTTCCAGCTACCTACCAGCCGCCCGCCCGCGTGTGGCGCGTGTTGATTGTTGATGACGAAGAAGAGATTCATACCGTCACTAAATTAGTGCTGCGCAATTTCGAATTTGAAGGCCGCAGCTTAGTAATGTTGCACGCCAACAGCGCTGCCGAGGCACGCGAACATCTGACTAACTACAAAGATATTGCCGTCGTGTTGTTGGATGTGGTGATGGAATCTGATCAAGCAGGGCTAGATTTAGTGCGCGAAATTCGCGGGCCGATGAAAAACACCGATATTCGTATCGTGTTGCGTACCGGTCAACCGGGTCAAGCACCGGAAGAAAACGTCATTCGCACGTTTGATATTAACGACTATAAAAATAAAACAGAATTAACGTCGATCAAACTTAAAACCTTGCTTTATGCAGCACTCCGCAGCTACCGCGACATCTGCCTATTGCACGCGCAACGACAGGGCTTGGAGCTGACCTTAGATGCGCTTTCTGCTGTCTCGCATCTGCGCTCGCTGGATCGCTTTACCAGTGCCGTGCTGCAGCAATTGGCAAGCCTAATTAGCTATCACGACAAAGCGCTTTATTTCAATGTGGTGTCGGCTTTTGCGCAAGGCAGCGGTGGGCCAGAATATAAATTATTAGCGTCGAGCGGCACATTTGGCGCTAGTGCTGGCGCAACAGAAAATGCCGCCTTCGAGCAATCCATATCGCCAGAAGCCGATGCACTGATGCGTCAAGCCCTAGCAGCTAAGCGCTCCATCACCGATGATCATCATTTTGTGGGCTACTTTAAAACCCGCGCTGGTAGCGAGAATTTGCTCTACCTTTCTAACATTACAGCGCTGACCGAATTCGATCATCGGCTATTGCATATTTATTGCAAAAACGTCGCGTTTGCCTATGAGAATTTGCAGATGCAGCAAGAGGTGGAAGACTCCCAACGCGAGTTAATTTATATGCTCGGCGAAGCCGTAGAAATTCGCTCTAAAGAAACAGGAAACCATGTAAAGCGTGTGGCTCTAGTTGCAGAACTATTGGCGCAAAAATTTGGGCTTGATGCCGCCGAGGTAGAAATTATTCGTCACGCTTCACCCTTGCATGATGTGGGCAAAATGGGTATCCCCGATCAAATTTTAAATAAGCCTGGCCAGCACACGCCCGAAGAACGCGAAATCATGCGCACCCATGCGCGTATCGGTTACGACATGCTCAATACCTCCGATAAACGTATGCTAAAAATGGGCGCTGTTATTGCGCATGAACATCATGAGCATTGGGACGGGAACGGCTATCCACAAGGCTTAAAAGGCGAGCAAATTCATGTGGCCGCGCGCATCGCGGCGTTGGCCGATGTGTGTGATGCATTGGGCAGCAAACGCGTGTACAAAGAAGCGTGGGCGCATGATGCAATCGTCACTTTTATCAGTGAGCGTAGCGGCTTGCAGTTTGACCCAAAGCTAGTCGCGTTGCTGCTTGAAAATATGGATGCGGTGCAAGATATAAGGCGTCGTTTCCCCGATTAGCGCTTACGGGCAACGCTAAAAACCCATTTTTCGTCGCTATGCGTTGTTGCTCACGAAAACTATCTCCTTACATATTAGGCATACACGTCGTCGAAATTTTTCGCTCGCGCCTAGCCTAGCTTAGAAAACTGAATTTTTAGAGATGCCCTATGCTTGCCACCCAACAGCGATTGCTCTTTGAGCTCTCAAAATCAACCCTCATCGACTGCGGTTATTTTGCGCTTGCTGCTGAAGAAATCGCGCGTGCAGCGTGCAAGGGTTTGGGTGGCGCAATTAGCAGTATTTGGTTGCTTAACCCCGAAAAAGACCGCCTAAATTGCGCCGCCATGGTTGTCAATGGCGTGGCTGAAGAAGCCGAACATGTGTACTTTTCTAAGCACCATGTTCCACAGTATTTCGCGTACTTACTTGAGCAGCAGCACATCATCGCCGACGACGTGAATGCGCATCCTGCGACGCAGGGGTTCAAGGAGCTGTATACCGGCCCTCTTGATATACGGTCCATGATTAACGTGCCGATTTGCGTAAATGGCAAGCTGGTCGGCGGCGTGGGTTGCGATCATATCGGTTCAGCGCGGCATTGGTCAACGGATGATGTTGGCTACATGTCGGCACTTGCCGAAATCGCGGCGCGAGCCTTAGCTGCCGAAGCCAAAATGCACGCGCAAGAGCAGGTAATATTGGCGCACGCCTCACTTGAAGCCCAAGTGGTTGAGCGCACGCGTAGTTTGAAGGCTGCGTTAGAGCAATTGCAGCAAGCGCAAAAGCAACTCATCGAATCCGAAAAAATGGCAGCCTTAGGCGGCTTGGTGGCGGGCGTTGCGCATGAAATCAATACGCCACTTGGCATATCGGTAACGGCGGCCAGCCACCTGCGCGACGCCGCAACAGTGGCCAATACGCGCTACCAAGCGGGCGAATTAGATCAAGATGCGTTTGAGGAATTTTTAAACGACACCACCGAAACTAGCATCATTATTCTGCGTAATTTAGAACGCGCCGCGCAGTTGGTGACAAGCTTTAAACGAGTAGCGGTAAATCAGTCTGACGAGCGCATCACGAAGTTTAATTTGCACGACTCTATTCAAGATTTGGTGCGATCCCTTAGCCCTGAATGCAAGAAGAATAACGTCGTCTGCAATTTAAGTGGCGATACCAAAATAGTCGTTGAAAGCTATCCCAGCGCGCTCGACCAAGTTGTTACCAACTTAGTCATGAACGCTTTACGCCACGCATTTGCCGATCGGCCTAGCGGCACAATCGACATTGAAGTGAGTGCTGAAGGTGAATTTGCGCAAATAGCAGTGCACGACGACGGCGAAGGCATTGCATCTGATATTGAATCACGTATTTTCGAGCCCTTCGTCACATCCAAACGCGACAACGGCGGCACGGGATTGGGGCTGCATATTTCATACAATCTGGTTACCCAACAGCTCCACGGCATATTGGCCGCAGAGTCAGTACTGGGGCAGGGCGCTACCTTTACGATTCGTATTCCGCTGCAGGTGGTGGATTTTTTAGTCGGTGACGAGATAGAAAATAGCGATTGATGGCTTTTTCTATGCCTGAAGACGCCCTTTTCCCCGCGAGGGGGCTACCTTCGGGTCGTAGGGCGCCTTCAGGCATCACCAAAAGCTATTTTTGCAATTCTTCCCTATCGCTAAAAAACGCCAACGCTTCCGCGTTCGCCAACGCTTCTTTGTTTTTTACCGGTAGTCCGTGCACCACATTGCGTACTGCCAGCTCGACTATTTTGCCGCTGCGCGTACGCGGAATATCGGGCACTTGCAAGATGCGTTCGGGCACGTGGCGGGCGGAGGTGTTTACTTTAATTTGCTCTTTGATTTTTTTAATCAAGGGTTTATCAAGCGTTAACCCTTCAGCTAGCTTTACAAATAACACTACGCGCACATCGCCCGGCTTATCCGGCGGCCAGTCTTGGCCGATGGCAATAGATTCAAGCACTTCCGGCAATTTTTCAACTTCACGATAAATTTCGGCTGTACCGATGCGCACGCCACCAGGTTTTAGCACCGCGTCACTACGGCCATAGATAATCAAACCGTCTTGCGCTGTAAGTTCGCAAAAGTCGCCGTGCGTCCAAATATTGGCGAAGCGCTCGTAATACGCATCATGATATTTGCTACCGTTATCATCGCGCCAAAAGCCAATTGGCATGGAAGGAAATGGTTTTGTGCAAACCAGCTCCCCGCGCTTGCTGTGCACACCGTCGCGCGGGCGCGTCGGCTGGCCGTTTTCATCAAGTACGTCTACTGCCATGCCCAATAAGCGGCATTGAATTTGCCCGCGATACACCGGCAACACCGGACAGCCGCCAACAAAGCAGGCCACAATGTCGGTGCCGCCACTAATGGATGATAAGCAAATATCGGTTTTTATATTGCGATAAACATAATCAAACCCATCGGGCGATAAGGGTGAGCCGGTGGACAGCAACACCCGCAGGCTGCTTAAATTGTGGGTGCGCATCGGGTTCAAATGAATTTTGATGAGTGCATCAATATATTTTGCCGATATACCTAAATGCGTGACCTGCACTGCATCTACTACGTCGTACAACACCGCGCCGCGATGCATGAACGGCGAGCCGTCATACAGCACAATCGTCGCATTGGATGCCAATGTAGTGAGCAGCCAATTCCACATCATCCAGCCGCAGGTGGTGAAGTACAGCACGCGATCGCCAGGCTTTATGTCGCAATGCAATTGGTGTTCTTTTAAGTGCATCAGTAAGGTGCCGCCCGCACTGTGCACGATGCATTTTGGTACGCCGGTGGTGCCAGATGAATACAGAATCGTAAGCGGATGGTTAAAGGCTAAGCTGGCATAGGGTATTTCTTGCGTTGCGGCGGTCGCAAAGGGGGCTATAAAGGCGTCAAAGGTGACGGCGCTCTCCAAGGAGCCTAAATCTGGTGCGCGGCTTTCTATGGTGGCTAGATACGGAACACAAATTAAGTGGCGCACGGTTGGCAAGCCTTGCGCAATGCGGGCTGCGGTGTCCAAGGTGTGGTGCGATTTGCCTGCACCAAAATAGCCATCGCACACGATGAGCACCACGGGTTCAACTTGCTGAAAGCGGTCGAGGACGCCCTGCGCGCCAAAGTCGGCGGAACATGATGTCCATATCGCGCCGATGGCGGCGGTGGCCAAAGCTGCAATCATGGTTTGCGGCACGTTGGGCATGTAGGCTGCTACGCGATCGCCCGGCTGCACGCCGTGATGGCGCAAGGCCGCAGCCAGCTGCGCGACGGCTGCGTGAAGCGCAGCGTTTGAGATTACGTAACGCGATTTATTTTCGCCCCAAAATACGATGGCATCCGCATGTGGTGCGGTTAAATGTTTATCGCGCAAACAGTTTTGTGCAAAATTGAGTTTGGCATCGGGGAAAAACGTGGCACCCGGCATGGCTGCGGGGTTTGCTAAAACCGTGGCAGAAGTTTGCGTTGATAACACATGGGTGAAGTCCCACACCGCCGCCCAGAAATCTTCGATTCGCGTAATTGAAAATTGATAGAGTGCGGCGTAATCGGGCAAGTCAACGCAATAGCGTTGTTCAACACTGCGACGAAACGCAGTGATATTGGCGGCTTCAATTTGGGTGGCGCTGGGCTTCCAGAGCGGCTTTTCGTCGAGTGCGTGCATAATAAAGTTTAGTCGCCCGCGGGGTGATGTCGCGGGCTTGTTGTTGTTGTGTTTAGTTAGTGCTAGCCAAGTCCGCCAAGTGCAATTTCAAACGCGCAACCCGTTTTGGCCTTTACTTCATCTAACGTAATGCCAGCGTGTAATTCGGTCAGCACTAATCCGCGCCCTTGATGCACTTCAAACACACACAAATCGGTGATAATTAAATTAACGATGCCGCGCCCAGTAATTGGCAATGCGCAGTCTTTTAATACTTTCGGCGCACCGTCTTTTGAAGTGTGTTCCATCAGCACCACCACGCGCTTCACGCCGGACACTAAATCCATCGCGCCGCCCGGACCCTTGACCATTTTGCCCGGCACCATCCAATTGGCAAGGTCGCCATTTTCAGCCACTTCTAAGCCGCCTAAAATGGATAAATCGACATGGCCGCCGCGAATCATGCCGAAGGAATCAGCGCTTGAAAAAAAGCTGGAACCGGCAATGCTGGTAATGGTTTGCTTACCCGCGTTGATTAAATCAGCATCGATATTTTCCTCTGTTGGGAATGGCCCAATGCCCAACAAACCGTTTTCACTTTGCAGAGTGACCTGCATGCCTTCAGGAATATGATTGGCCACCAAAGTAGGGATGCCAATGCCAAGGTTCACATAAAAACCATCGCGCAATTCACGCGCGGCGCGCTTGGCCATGGCGTCACGGATGGGCGAATCCTTTTTACTCACAGCGCCGCCGGTTACGGTGCGGAATTCAATGCGCTTTTCAAACTTGGCGCCTTCAATAATGCGGTCAACAAAAATACCAGGCGTGTGAATATTGTCCGGATCAAGCGAGCCAATTGGCACAATTTCTTCTACTTCGGCCACGGTAATAGTGCCGCAGGTAGCGATCATGGGATTAAAATTGCGGGAGGTTTTGCGGTAGATTAAGTTTCCCGCCGCATCGCCCTTCCATGCTTTTACAATCGACACATCAGCCTTGATGGCTTCTTCTAAAACATATTCGCGGCCATCGCCAAACACATGCGTGGGCTTGCCTTCAGCGAGCTTGGTGCCAAAGCCGGTACGGGTGTAGAAGCCCGGAATACCGGCACCGCCAGCCCTAAACTTCTCGGCCAATGTGCCTTGCGGCACCAGCTGCAAATCTAATTCGCCCGCTAATACTTGACGTTCAAATTCTTTATTTTCGCCCACATAACTGGCGATCACTTTTTTAACTTGACGGGTTTTTAGCAGCAGTCCCATCCCAAAATCATCCACGCCAGCGTTGTTGCCCGCGATGGTGAGGTTCTTAGCACCTGATGCCACCAGCGCCCCGATTAAGTTTTCCGGAATGCCGCATAAGCCGAAACCGCCCGCTGCAATTGTCATGCCGTCAGTTAACAAACCGTCTAGTGCGCTTTTGGCGTCAGCATAAACTTTGGACTTAGGTTGGCTCATGTGCTGCTCCCTGTTGAAGTTGATCCCGCTATTGTCGTTGCTATTATCGTCGCTTTTATGGCGGCGTTGATGCCTTTAACCATCAGCGCTTTGCTTAAAGCGGGCTTGTCGGTTTTATCAATTACTTGCTCTACCAAATACGGCAAGTGGATAAAGCCTGCAGAAGCCCGTATTTTGCGGCTTGCCAAGTGGTGCAGCACGCCAAACATCAAGTGATTGCACACAAAGGTGCCCGCGCTGTTAGAAATTTCAGCCGGTACGCCATCACGCTGCATAGCAGCCACTATTGCTTTAATCGGCAGCGTCGAAAAGAAGGCAGCTGGTGCTCCTGCATCAATGGCAGCATCAAACGGCTGCGCGCCCGCATTGTCGGCAATGCTGGCGTCATCCATGTTGATAGCGATGCGCTCCACGCTCATGGCAAACCGCCCACCTGCTTGGCCGCAGCAAATAATAATGTCGGGTTTTAGGGTGTCGATTGCGGCTGTCACAACGCCAATAGCTTCCGAAAATACCGTGGGCACTTGCAGCAAATGCAGTGTGGTGTTGTTTCGTAGTGTGGCAGGCAACTTAGTTTTGGCGACGGCTTTACATACTTCCCATGAGGCGTTTTTAGCTTCGCCGCCGAAGGGATTAAAGCCAGTGAGAAGTACCTGAAGATGCCCTATAACAGGGCGTCTCGACGCATTTTTTGGCGTTGGCTTAGCCATATTTTAGCGCGCCGTCCAGCCACCGTCCATCGAAACCGATGTACCCGTCATGCCTGCTGCGTTGTCACTACTCAAGTACACGGCCATGGACGCTACCTGCTCAATAGTGACAAACTGCTTAGTCGGTTGCGGCGCTAAAATTACATCACGCACCACGTTTTCACGCGGTATGCCATGCACTTTTGCTTGGTCATCAATTTGCTTTTCTACCAGCGGCGTGAGCACATAGCCGGGGCAAATTGTGTTGACGGTGATGCCCAACTCTGCCGTTTCTAATGCGCATGATTTTGTAAAGCCGACCACGCCGTGCTTTGCCGCCACGTAGGCAGATTTAAAGGGGGACGCGACCAGCCCATGGGCGGATGCCACGTTAATAATGCGCCCCCATTTTTTGGCTTTCATCGCGGGCAATGCCGCGCGCGTGGCGTGAAACACGCTGGATAAATTGATCGCGATAATTGCATCCCATTTTTCGATGGGGAAAGTTTCTACAGGGGACACGTGCTGAATACCGGCGTTGTTAACGAGGATATCGACGTCGCCCGCGTAAGCCACCATGGCTGCGATTTCTGCAGGCTTGGACATATCGGCACCGTGATAGCGCACCGTGACGCCAAATTCCGCTGTTACCTGAGCGCGAATGGCTTCAATTTGTGCCGCATCGCCAAAGCCATTCAAAACGATGTTGGCACCTTCTTTTGCCAGCGCGCGGGCGATACCTAAGCCGATGCCGCTAGTAGATCCGGTGATGAGGGCGGTTTTATTTTTCATGATAATTCAATCCGTTCCGCTTGATTTGCTGCAGTAATTTTAAAAGTTAACCGGTCGATTCGTCGCTCCCGCCTTCGCGGGAACGACGGCGAGCGACGGCTTAAAGGTGTGCATCAGTCACTGGCCCATCATAGGTCACCAAGCCGTCTTTCAAGCGCACTAGCCGCTTAGCGTAGCGGGCTACATCCGGCTCGTGCGTCACGATCAAAATCGTCATGCCGTTTTCTTCGTTTAGGCGGGTAAATAATTCCATAATTTCTTGGCTAGTGGCGGTATCTAAATTACCGGTGGGCTCATCGGCCAAAATTAGCGCGGGGTCGCACACGAGTGCGCGCGAAATCGCTACGCGTTGCTGCTGACCGCCAGAAATTTGGTTCGGCAAGCGCTTCGCAAACGTGCCCAACCCCGTTTGCTCCAGCCGCGTTTGCGCGCGTTTGCGAGCCGCACTCATGCTCTCGCCTGCATACAGCAGGGGCAGGGCGACGTTATCAATTAGCGGCATGCGTTTCAGCAAATTAAAGCCTTGAAATACAAAGCCAATGGTTTCGTTGCGCACCTTTGCCAGTTCGTTATCGTTAAGTCGAGCGACTTCTTTACCGTTCAAATAAAAGCTGCCTTCAGTGGGCGTATCCAAGCAGCCCAAAATATTCATCAGCGTTGATTTACCCGAACCAGACTGACCCATGATGGCCACAAACTCACCGTGGTTAATAGTGAGATCAATGCCGTGTAAAACAGGCGTGGCGACTTCAGCTGAAAAATAACTTTTCTTAATTTGCGATAGCGCAATGAGTATTTTTGGTGCTACAGAATGGGCTGTAGATGCCCTATTATAGGGCGTCTCCAAGGCATTATTAGTGGAATTTACGGTCATCGCGCGTTACTTACGCGTGGCTTGATCGAGCGTGTCGCGGGTGACTAGCTTATCGCCTGCTTTAACATCACCCGCCGTAACTTCGGTGAACTGATTGCTAGCCACACCGGTTTGAATCTCGATGGGAATGAGCTCACCTTCGGGCGTTACTTTAAAGACTTTTGTGGGCGGCTTTCTCGTAGCTGCACCGGGTGCTGTCATGGCTGCAGCCATTGCGGTGCTGCCTTTGGATTTGTCGGCCGCCGCTTTAAGCGCTTCGGCCTTTTCGTCGCGCTGTGGCTTGAAGCGTAGCGCGGCGTTGGGTATGCGCACCACGCCGTCTTTGGTGGCAGTCACCATCGATACTTGCGCGGTCATGCCGGGCTTCAGCAAATTATCTTCGTTTGCCACGTCCACAATCACGTTGTAGGTCACCACGTTTTGCTGAATAGTCGGGTTTAAACGCACCATGCGCACCTTGCCTGCAAACTCTTTATCGGGATGCGCATCAACGGTAAACGTAACCGGCATTTCGTCGCGCAGCCGCCCTACATCGGCTTCGGCAACGCTGGTATCAATCTGCATTTTTTGCAGGTCACGCGCAATTTGAAACAGCGTGGGCGTACTAAAGCTTGCCGCCACGGTTTGGCCTACGTCTACTTTACGATCAATCACGGTGCCATCAATTGGGGATCTAATAATCGTAAAGTTCAAGTTGGTGCGCTCACGATCTAGCTGGCTGCGCACTTGGCTTACCTGCGCGCGCGCAACGTCCAATTCCTTTTGGTTTTGCTCTAACGTGGCAGGAGAAATAAAGCCTTTGGCAACGAGTTCTTGATTACGCTTCATCGTGCTTTCGGCTAGGCGTTGTGTGGCTTCAGCCGAGCGCATATTGGCTTCAATTTGCGCGATGGTGGCAGAAATTAGGGCGGAATCAAGCTCCAGCAATACTTGCCCCGCCTTCACTTGCTTGTTGTAATCCGTGTGCAGCTTGAGTACCGTGCCTGATACTTGCGTGCCGACGTTGACCACGGAAACCGGCGCTAGTGTGCCGTTTGCAGTGATGCGCTGCTGCACCGCACCGGTGTCGACCACGGTGGTGCGATAGCGATCGGCCTTGGCGGTTTTGGCTTTTTGTTGCACGGCGGCGTAGGCAAACCAGCCTGCAATAGCCAACGCAATCACGATAAGAACGGGAATGCGAATAAAAAACTTCAGAATTTTTTTAATCATGGGGGAGTGAAGATGTACCGGTGAGTAGCTAGAAACTGTATTTTACCTGCTGGCATCGGCTGTGCGCTTTTTAAACCGCAGAGGCTAAGTTTTTACCGCCGCGCACTCAAAGGTTGCTGCGCCAAACCAGTCGACAAAAACGCATGGTAATACTCCAGATCATTCATGGCGGCGCTCCCAAGCTTGATTGGGGTGGCGCCGCTGCGTTCCATGCAGGCTTGAAACTGCATTTGCACGCTGCGCAGCTTGCCGCCTGCCCAGAGCACCGGCATGGTGTTGGCTTGACCCACAGCAGCCGACAAGCCGAACTGACCGTAAATAGCGCCTGCGTGTTGCACATGGCAGTGCGCGCAGGCAAAATTTTGCTGGCCGCGACGCTGTAAAAACTGCGCGCGTCCTGCATCAAAGCGCTCACGCGCGGCGGGGCCGACTACGCGAATGGTCAAGTTGCTATTGTCCGACAAGCTGCGTAAATAGGCGCTTAGCGCCCCCATCGTCCATACGTCACCTAGGCCGAGAGGTGCTTCGTTGTTGGTTTGCAGGCATTTGTTTAACGCGCCTTCTAAGGTGGTTACGCTGTTGCTGGCGGCATCAAATTGTGGGTAATTTACGGCAGCGCGTTTGCCGCCATTGCTGAAGCATTGGGCAAAAGTTTTGCCATTGGCAAACTTCGTATCCCAGCGTTTTTTACCGATGGCGAGCACATCGGCGGTGTTGGTTTCGTTTTCTGCACCGAGCGCAAATATTTTTACGCCGGGTTCTAAGGCAGTGGCACCTTGGGTGATTTCGCTATTGCTTAGTTTGGCGAAATTACGTTTTAAAAACGCAATCATGGCAATGCGTTCAAGGTCTGGTGTTGGTGTGGAGAATAGGCTGGAGACGCCCTTATCTAGGGTGTTTGCAGGCATTTTGCTTTGTGCAAAAATGCTGTTGTGCAAAGTTAGCAACAGCGCAAAATATATAATGCGCCTCATTGCATTAGCAGCCAAGCCACTACATCATCAATTTCAGCTTCAGATAAAATACGGTGCTTGCCATACGGCGGCATGATAGTTTGTGGATAGCTTTGTGAGGCATCCCAAATTAAGGCGCGTAGTTTTTTGTCGTCTGGATACTTGCTGCGCATGCCGCTTAAACTCACGCCAAGCTTCGATTTTCCGGTCGCTTTTTGGGTGTTTGGTAGTTGATGGCAGGCATTACAATTGCCGCGCGTGGGGTCGAGCGCCACGGCTTCGCCATTTGCAACGCTTGATTGTAGAACGCCTATTGACGGCGCTTGCGGAGGTGTTTGTGCTGTAGCAGTGCTAATAATGGCGATCTTTAAAAGTAGCCCTAACACGCAAACAATAATCGCAAACAGCCGAATTTTGTTCCTAGACTTAGAAAAAAACTTAAAAGCGCTCAAGATGGATTCCGTCCTTCACCTGTCCGTTCATCGCGATTGTCGCGGGTTTCGCGGCCTTCGGGTTGACGTTTCTCACCCGGTAGCAATAAGCGATTTTTATATTCGCTTCTAAATTCGCGGCGGCGCGCTTCTACTGCCGTAGATTCATAATAATTGCCGTCTTTGGCACGAATGGCGATATCAAGTTGCTCAATGGCGCCAGTCAAATTGCCGCGCCGATAATAGGCTTCGGCCAAGCTGCGATGCTGCGATACGCGTTTGCCTTTCATCGCGTAACCTTTGGCTGCAAGCTCATGCAAGCGATAGTCTTCATTGTTGGCTAAGGCAGGCCCTAATTTTTCATTCACGGCCACCAGCGCTTCATCGACTAAGCCCGCTTCGTAGAGCGAATCAATATAACCATAGGTAAAGCCGCGCTTACCGGGGTATTTTTGTGCGCCTTGGCGATACAGAGCCACCGCATCTTTCCATTGTTTTTGTTCGGCTTTTAGGTCGGCTGCAACTAACTCAAACCAGCTATTGTCGATGCCTACTGTGCCTAAATTTTTAAGTTCTTTTTCGGCTTTGGCGAAGTTGCGCTGCTTTTTATAGCTGAGTATTAAGCCGTACACATCCGCTATATCGCGCAAAATAGATTTTTCAGTAATTTGCCCCTTAAAGTACGTTTCGCCATCATTGGGCGTCATGCTCATCGCCCGCAATTTTGCGCGCGCAAAGCGAAAATCTAAGCTGCTATCAACCGAATTTTTAGTCACTAAGCCAATGCGGTTTTGCATGTCGGAAATACGTTCCGTGGTGAGCGGATGGGTGCGCAAATAGCCGGGGGTTTTGCCGTCGTTATGGCGATTTAAGCGCAGCAGCCGATCAAAAAAATTAGCCATACCGTGCACATCAAAACCCGCGCGCTGCAAAATGGTGATGCCCACACGATCAGCTTCGCGCTCAAATTCACGGGTGTAATCTAGCTGCGCCTGAATCGCCAATGCTTGGCCGCTGGCTAACGCCGCTTCAGTCGCCTGCCCGCTATTGCTGCCACCGGAACGCGCTGCCAGCACGGCCAACGCCAAGGTGGCAATAGAAAGTAGTGCCGCGTTTTTTTGCTCTGCCGCACCGCGCGCGATGTGGCGTTGCGTTACGTGAGCAATTTCGTGCCCCATTACACCGGCTAATTCTGATTCGCTTTCGGCCGCAATCACCAAGCCCGTGTGCGCGCCAATGACGCCGCCGGGCAACGCGAAGGCGTTGATAGAATCATCTTCCAGCAAAAAAAACTCAAACGTGCGACGCTGATCAGTTGTGGCACCGGCAGCGGCCGTAACCAAGCGGTTGCCAAGCTGATTTATGTAGTCGCTAATTTCAGGGTCAGACACTACGCTGCGCTCACCACGCACTTCCAACATAATGCGCTTGGCAATTGCACGTTCTTGCGCTTCGGATAACACGGCGTCGGAGGCATCGCCTAAGTCAGGTAAATTACTTGGCAAAGTGGCAGCCAACACTAGGGGCGCAATGCTTTGTGACCACGCTAGAGTGAGAGCCATGAGGGCGCAGCTAAGTTTCTTTTTCAACGTGATGTGCTCAAAGGAATTGTTCGGGTGTAACGCGGTTGCCGTAGTTTTTGCAGCCCATGTGGTTTAAGATTCTAAAATTGCACTTAAGTTCCTTCGGTGCTAACGACGCACTTTTCTATACTGAAACTCTATGTCCGACACCGATAAGAATACACCACTCAATCACTTTAATGCACGCGGCCAAGCGCACATGGTCAACGTCGGCGATAAGGCTGAGACTGCGCGTGTTGCAGTCGCTACCGGCTATATTAAAATGCTTGAGGCAACCTTAGCGCGCTTAAGTGCAGGCGAGGCCGCAAAGGGTGATGTGCTGGGCGTGGCGCGGCTTGCCGCCATTCAGGGTGCAAAAAAAACAGCGGATTTAATTCCCTTGGCCCATCCTATTGGCATTACTCACGTAGAAGTTGATTTTGTGATTGACGAGGCAAAAAGCACGCTTACCTGCCACGCCAAAGTCGCTACGGTAGGGCGCACCGGCATTGAAATGGAAGCGATGACGGCAGTAAGTGTGGGGCTGCTCACAGTGTATGACATGCTCAAAGCGGTAGACCGTGGCATGGAAATTTCTGGTGTGCGCTTGCTTGAAAAACGCGGTGGAAAATCCGGCGTGTGGTTGGCTGAAAAATGAGCGTAGCTGCGCAAGATGAAAAATGGATGCAACACGCCCTGCAATTGGCCGATAAAGCCGCAATAGTGGGCGAAGTGCCTGTTGGTGCGGTGTTGATCAATACCGCACAACAAACGCTATTAGGTGAAGGTTTTAATTGCCCCATTAGCACCCATGATCCCACCGCACACGCTGAGGTAGTGGCGCTGCGGCAGGCGGCAGCTAAAGTGCAAAACTATCGGGTAATAAATTCGACGCTTTACGTCACCCTAGAGCCTTGTGCTATGTGTGTGGGAGCGATTGTGCATGCGCGTGTTGCAAGGGTGGTATATGCTGCGAGAGAGCCTAAAAATGGGGCTTGCGGCAGCATGATCGACTTAAGCAGTAATGAAAAACTGAATCACCACTGCACCTTTGAGGGGGGGGTGTTAGCCGAGGCAAGTAGTGCACGTTTAAAAGCGTTTTTTGCACAAAGACGGTAGTTGAAAATGCAAGTTGTCCGTACATAAGTGGTTGGCGTAGTCAAAAACATGCCAGAATCAGAAATATAATAAAATCGCGGAGGAAACATGCAGCAGTTAAGCGCACTAGACGCCCTGTTTTTGCACTTAGAAACAGAAGCCACGCCCATGGCCGTGGGCAGCTGCATTTTATTCACGCCGCCAGCAAAGCACAAAGGCAGCTTTTACCCAAAAATTCGCGACCATATTGTCTCGCGCATGCACTTGGCACCGTTGTTTAGCAGGCGCTTGGCGTTTATGCCGTTTGCGGTTGCCACCCCTATGTGGATGACGGTCGATAAGGTCGACATCGCCCATCATATTCAAGCCATAAAACTACCCAAACTCGGCACCATGGCGCAGTGTGAAGCCATGATTGCTAAGCTGCACGAAGGTCTGCTTGATCGCGACCGGCCGCTATGGCAATTTACGATTATCGAAGGCTTGGCTACTGGGCAAGTTGCCTTCTACGCTAAAATTCACCATGCGGCCCTTGACGGCCAAGCTGGTGTGGCGCTGGCGCAGGCATTGCTTGAAACGTCCCCTATTCCCACCGTCATTGATGCACCAGACTTGGCAACTGGGGCACGTAAAGCCAAAGCGCCACCCAGTGCCATGAAATTGCTTGGCGCAGCGTTTAGAAACACCGTGGCGCAATACGGAAAAATCGCAAAATCGTTGCCTGAGCTTGCCAAAACTGCGGGTGCGATGAGTGCCTTATCGGCGTCAGCGGCGCAAGCTTTAAATCAAACTGACGGCGGCAAAAAGAAGGCGCAGCTCGATGTTGCGTCACTTATTCCCAAAGGCCTCGCCATCGGCCCGCGCACCAGCATGAATGTGGCCATATCGCCGCGCCGCGCGTTTAAAACTGTGCGCATACCTTTAAGTGAAATTAAGCAAATTGGTCGTGCACATGACGCAAAATTAAACGATGTGGTGCTGGCACTTTGCAGTGGCGCGCTGCGCGGCTATTTTGCTGATGACAAAAAGATGCTCGCTAAAACCATGATTGGCGCGGTGCCTGCCAGCTTGCGTAATCCGGGCGACACCACATCAAGCAATCAAGTGACCATGATGTTGATTACCCTTGCCACCAACATGGCTGACCCTGCAAAGCGCATGGCGGCTATTGTGGCTGGCAGCACCAAGGCCAAAATGCTCACGCAGGGCATGAAAAACATTATCCCGACCGACTTACCGTCGCTGGGCGTGCCGTGGCTAATGAGTGCGATCAGCACGCTTTACAATAGCGACGTCGTGGCGAATCGCATTCCCACAGTTGCCAATTTAGTGATCTCAAATGTGCCCGGCCCGCAAGTGCCGCTGTACATGGCGGGCGCGACGATGGATGCCTATTTTCCGGTATCGATTGTCACGCACGGCTTGGGGCTAAACGTGACCCTGCACAGCTATAACGGATCGCTAGATATTGGTTTAATCGCCTGCAAAAAAGCGGTGCCCGATATTGCAAGATTTGCCAAAGCGATGGAAGCGGCGCATCAGGAATTGTTGGCGTTGTCACAACCTGCGCAACCTGCGCCAGCTGTGAAGGAAGCCCCGAAAAAAGCACCGAAAGTAGCTGTAGAGATTGCTCCGAAACGCCCTATTAAAGGGCGTCTTCAGCCAGTTGTTAAAACTAAGGCGCCAGCTAAAGTGCTTGTTAAAGTAGCAACTAAAACGCCTGCTTTACGTAAACCTAAGCAAGCTAGATAAACCAAACAAAAATTTTTACTATGACCGTCTCGCTCCTCATGAAAAAGAAATCTTCTAAGTCAAACGCAACACCTGAATTTGATGCATCCGTTGAGCATCTTTGGGGCAATATCAAAGCCCCCGGTCCGATACTTTTAGCCCTTGAAGGTCGGGCGCCTTGGGAGTACGGTGCGGCACTTGCCTCATGGCCACTGTTACGCAATGCGCCCACGGGCGACGGCCATGCGGTGCTGGTGTTTCCGGGCTTGGTTGCTGGCGATTTTTCTACCGCACCCCTGCGCAATTTTTTGAATGATCGCGGCTTTGATGCCCAAGGCTGGGAGCTAGGCGTGAACTTGGGGCCGCGCGAAGGCGTGCTGGAAAGTATCGTCGCTAAAGTACAAGAGTTACAAAAAACCAGCGGCCGCAAAGTAAGCTTGGTTGGCTGGAGCTTAGGTGGCGTGTACGCAAGAGAGGTCGCAAAAATATTACCCAACAACGTGCGCGGCGTTATCTCTATGGGCACGCCATTTTGCGGCGACCCAAAAGCCACCAATGCATGGCGCATCTATGAATACGCCAGCGGCACCAAGCTTGACGATAAAAAAATGTTAGCAAGCTTAAGCACGGCACCCCCTGTCCCCACCACCTCTATTTTTAGCCGCACCGACGGTGTTGTGGCGTGGCAATGCAGCGTACAAATTGAAACTGCCAAAGCCGAAAATATTGAAGTGATCGCAAGCCACGTGGGTCTAGGGTTAAACCCGTCGGTGTGGTATGCCGTTGCGGATCGATTGGCGCAAGCTGAGGGCAAATGGAAAAAATTTGACCGCAGCGGGTGGAAGCAATATGTGTATCGTGATCCCGCACGCAGCTCCGATTGGTTCTAATAATTTATGCCGCATATCGAAACTGACAAAGTTCGACTCGAATACGAAACCTTCGGAGATCCCCTAAATCCGCCACTCTTGCTGGTCATGGGGCTAGGCATGCAAATGATTGCATGGCCGCAACCATTCTGCGATGCGCTAGTGGCCAAAGGCTTTTATGTAATCCGTTTTGATAATCGTGATGTCGGTTTATCCACCCATTTTCACGATGCAGGTACGCCCAATATATTGTGGGGTGCTGCTAAATTTATGATGGGCATTCCGCTAAAGTCAGCCTACAGCTTGAACGACATGGCCGACGATACCCAGCAACTTTTAAAAGCACTCAACATCCCGCGCGCCCACGTAGTAGGCGCCAGCATGGGTGGCATGATCGCCCAACAGTTAGCGGCGCGCGCGCCCGAAATGGTGCAAAGCTTAGTATCCATCATGTCCACGACCGGCCGCCGCAGCCTACCCGGTCCCACCCGTGCCGCGCGCCGTGCGCTAATGATAAAGCCCGCCAAACGAGGCGACACTGAAGCAGCAGTAGCACGCGTGCTGAACGTGTTAGCCGCCATCGGCAGCCCCACCCGCGACGCGGCAGGCCTACCACTTCACGGCGCAACCGAAACCGATCTACAAGCCGAAGCCGCAGTGCGCCGCCAGTTTGCATTAGCCCACACCCAACGCGACTACTATCCACCCGGCAGCGCCAGACAAATTTTTGCCATCGCCGCCGCCGGAGATCGCCGAGCCGACATCGCCCGCATCACAGCACCCACCCTAGTAATCCACGGCGCGCTAGACCCGCTAGTGCCAGTAGCCGCCGGACGCGACACCGCCAGCACAATACCGAATGCGAAATTGCAAGTGGTTGAAGGCATGGGGCATGACTTGCCGAGCAGGTTGTATCCCTTGTTAGTGGATGCAATTGCGGGGCATTGTTTGGGTAGTATTGATGAACTGAAGATGCCCTAAGATAGAGTGGCTTTGGCGATTTTTTGCGCGAATTTTTGTGGTCTTAGGAATGTTAGCTGCAAGGAAAGCGGCTAGGTAGAGTTGGCTAACACCTGCTAGAATTTGGTCATTATGCGAAAAGTTTATCTTGAGACCTCTATAATTAGTTATCTCAATGCGAAGCCTAGCAGAACCATTATCGGTGCTGCGCACCAACAACTTACAATGTTGTGGTGGGATACACGCAGTCAATACGATATTGTGGTGTCGCAGTCGGTTTGGAAAGAGTGTGCAGCGGGCGATGCGGCAGCGGCACAGCGCAGACTTGATTGTTTGAACGGTATTCCGATTCTTGCTATCACCATAGAAATGGTTGAATTGGCACAGTCGCTTGTGGTGGAAAACATTGTGCCTAAGAAAGCACTGGAAGATGCGCTGCATATTTCTATCGCAACGCTTCACGGGATTGATTTTTTGCTGACCTGGAATTGCCGTCATATTGCTAATTTAGTGATACAAGAAAAAATAGCCGCGTATCTCGAGCAACGTGGTTTATTTCTACCTATTATTTGCACACCTGAAGTGTTGCTCGGAGGAACTGAAAATGAATGACGAAATAATGCAGGAGGTTCATGCGATCAAAGACGCCGTGAGCGCAGCTCGAACCAAAGATGCCGCAGCGCTGTTTGATGAAATCAAACGTGAGGAAGCACAGCTGTATTCGTTAGGAGCAAGATTCCTGCAACCGCCCGCCGGAAAAACGCTTTCCAGCACGGCGCTACAACGAATGCGCGCTGCCCACCGCTGAGCCGTTAGCCGCGACGTTTAAAAAACCGACATGCCAATAATTGAGAAGCTTAAAAATTGGGCTCGTCAAATCAAGCGCGATACCGTCGCCGTCTACTTCGCCGCGCGCGACCCAAGATCACCTATGCTTGCGCGATGCGTGGCGTTCGCGGTCGCAGCCTACGCGCTAAGCCCGATTGATCTCATTCCAGACTTCATCCCCGTAATCGGCTACGTTGATGATTTGCTCATCGTGCCGCTGGGTTTGGTGTTGGTCATGCGCCTACTCCCGCCTGATGTATTAAGCGATTCGCGCGAAAAAGCGAATGCACTGCTGGCGCGACCTAAAAGCTATTTCACTGCGATATTGTTTGTCGGTATTTGGTTGTTGTGCGCTGTTGGAATATTTTATTGGTGGCGGTGGGGCGTCAGTTAGGGGTGCGGAAATTGTCAATGTACCGTTTATGAATACACTGACGGGATGCAGTGCTAGGCGTTCTGAAGGCAGTGTGGTTGGCCACACAACTGAGGAACAACAACGCAATGCGCCCGTCGGTGCATTCAGAAATAGGATATTGGCAGTTTCCGCATCCCTTAGCTCGCCAACGATGAAGAACGATCGTAAAGACGGCAGAGTTGCGGCAGCACCATTGAAATTGTAATGCCGAGTTGTTTAATTCCATTTCCACATTAAGGCGATAGTGATTATTGCAAATCCCAACATTTCGTCGTCCCCATCGATGGGAACGACGGCTCGTCGGTGTTTTGCAATCCTGCGTGATCGATTTAGAAATGGAATGAGAGTGCTGAAGACGCCCTAAAATAGGGCGTCTTCAAGCATTAAATTCGTTTCCGTTGAAACCCAAACTTGAAAATCTGCCAATATGACGAGTAGACGCTTAACATTTGCGAAGTACCTAGCACGGCGTCTCGGGGAAGATGCGCCGCAGCTGTGGATCTGGCGGATGTTTTCTTGCGCGTTCACGGCGACAACTTTTCGTCGATTTTGGTATTACTGGAATCCGCTGTACGGTTATGTACTGGCGTACTTTTGTTACGCGCCCCTTCGACGCATTGCTGGTAAAGAAATTAGTTTTGTCGCCACGTTCGCTTTGAGCGGTTTTTTGCTACATGATTTTCCGGTTTTTATTATCCTCAACCTGGCAAAGCTTCCGTTTCCGTTTCCGTTTCCATTCGTGACGGTAATGTTTGTCGCCGTTGCGCTTATTGTGCGGTTAAGCGAATTCGTCGGTGTGACGTTACGCGATGTGCCTAAATTTTTGCGCGTCGTGTCGCATCTTGCGGTCATCTCTGGCGCATTCAGCGTATCGCTCGCGATGTCGTTCTATTTTTACAAGTTTTGAGGTGTCAGATGATGGGAAAATTTACATCTGTAGCCAACGACGCCCAACTAATACATGAAGCTGCCGTGTCCGTGCATGAGGCTAGGTTTGCGCTGTTAATTATTGGTATTGTGTTTGCGGGTTTAATCGGCTGGTAGCGCGGCGCTATTGCGCAAAATGCCCTCGCAGTAAAGCCGTTACCCC
>JAYUOW010000018.1:0-20433 GCA_043760555.1 Betaproteobacteria bacterium | reverse complement strand
CCGGAGTACACGATGAATACGGAATCAAATTTTTGACCGCTGCTAAATATCCAGCAACCGGCTTTCACACGTCGTCTCAAAAATATTCTATCTGATGTTGTGCCCACGCCGGAGATGTCGAGCAGCAGGCAAATATCGGCTAATGAGCTGCGCGTGCATTCAGAGCGCATTGGCGTGTCAATGCTGTCTGCACTACTGGTGTTCGACTTCGACCGCGATTGGATTGGAGTGGCAATTTCGTTCATCGTCGCATTTCCTCAAGAGTCTCTGCCAGTTATCTTTGCCGTTTGGCTTTGCTGTTTGGTTTTAAAGCAGAGCAATGCGTAAGTCTGAATTTGCGCATCTATGCATCTCGGTGCGCGTGCATTCAGTAGTGCGAGGATCAACTATTTTGTGACCGCTGTCGGTTCGGCACCGCACAGATCGGCGCATACGAAACATTAAACATTTAGTCTGGGCGTGGTTATCGCGGCGTAGCGCTGGGTTGGCTTAGCGCTAAAGTCTTCGCTATGTGCCAGTTCCTGCCCGTTTCATGCGCGACTAGTGCTACTTGGGCGAGTACCCGTTGCACTGCCGTATTGGCTGCTACTACGCCGCCGTAAGGATCATCTGTGGCAGCAGGTACGGTAGCATCGAACTCCCGAGAGGCCAGTACTTTTCGCGTGGCGTTGTCTACTAGGTAAGTCCGCACGGTAAAGCGAACCTGGCTGGGCGATGTCGAGAAGGTTTGTTGAAGGCGCAATATTTCAGTGTCAAGGCGCATGTCACTGACTGCCGTGGTGGGCGTGGCCACAACCGCGCTAAATCCTTGCTCTGGGCTAGTTTCAATGGCCTCAATTAGCAACGGTGCGATCATACGCGCTGGCGTGTCAATCCATTCGCTCTGGGCAAAGTATTCCAATTGGTGATTTTTGCGCATATAAATAATCCGTTGGCTATCAAAGCCCGCTGCCGCATGGGGCGGGTTGATGCTAAGCACGGGTAAGGTATTCGTCCGCGCTGGCACCAGTATTTGTTGTGTCGCCGGTGGTACCCGTAACGTTGCGCTAGGTGTTCGAGCCTGCGGCCTGTGTGCGCTATCGAGCGCGTAAAAGGTCGGCTGCGGTGCGGGCTTTGGTAAAAGACTGCTACAGCCATTTAACATTATCGTAGCCACTAATGCAATTGGTAAAAGCGTTACGCGTAACGCGTTTTTGAGTGGGGTCATCTTCATGGTGTGGGCGTTTTCAGAGGGAATTCTCCAGGACCATTTGGTACTGGGCTACGGCCAAATAATAAACTTGCTGGGTTACGTTCAGTTTGCTCACTTAGCCGTTTTAGCGATGTCGTTAACGCGCTAAGTTCGCCCAAAAGTCGCTCAAATTCGGGTACGGTTTCAGCGGTGAGTCTTTGTATGTCGGTGCCCGCTGCGGTAATTGTTTTACCCGCACTCGCGGTTACTTTTGTGGCCTCTTGGCTAAGTGTTTGTACTGCGGTCGCGGCATTGCCGATGCGATCCACTATCGGTGCAATTTGTGCGCTGAGACGCGCGCTGTTGTCCAGTGTTCGGGTGGCATTGGTAATGCCCGCATCAATGGCTTCTTTACGAGCTGCAACCGTGCGCGACACGCTTGCAATGTCGGCCAACGCGCTAGTAAACGCAATGCGATTTTCATCACTCAGTATTGCATTGACGTTGGCGGACATGCCGTCAAGTTTTGCAAGTACCGTTGTTAACACGTTCTCAAGCCTAGCGGAGAGCGACGGCTTGGTTGCAATCAGCGGATAAGGATTAGGCTCGATGGCCGTGAGTAGCGGCGTATCCTTGCCGCCGCCGCTGAGCTCCACATAAGCTATGCCTGTTAAGCCTTGTGTTTTTAATACGGCTACCGTGTCCTGCTTAATCGGCGTGTTCCGTTCAATTGAAAATACCAGTTGCACGCGCTCTGGGTTAGTGGGGTCTAACGTAATCGTGCGCACTTTTCCAACGGCCACGCCGTTGTATTTAACGGGCGCATTAAGATTGAGACCGGCGACGGATTCCTCAGAGACTGCCATATAAGGGTCGTATTTTTTTTGCAGGGCGCCGCCAGACGCCAACCACAACACGCCACCGATCAGCGCTGCGCTGAGCACAATGACGAATAAGCCGACGATAGTGTAATTTACTTTAGTTTCGATGATGTCCTCGCTATGTTGGTGTTGGTTTTCATGCTGCCGGCTTGTTCATTGGCGGCTCTCCCGCGTGAGCCTGTAAAAAACGATTTAATGGCGGGGTTCTCTACGGTTGATAATTCTTGCATCGAGCCTATGCCTTGCACACGGCCTTCAGCTAGTACCGCCACACGGTCAGCAACCTGCCAGAGTAAGTCTAAATCGTGGGTAATCATTACGATTGTGAGCCCAAAAAGATCGCGTAGCTTTATCACTAGCGCATCGACACCTGCAGCGCTAACGGGATCAAGCCCAGCGGTTGGTTCATCTAAAAATAACAATTCGGGATCGAGAGCCAATGCCCGCGCAAGGGATGCCCGTTTCATCATTCCACCGCTGAGTTCAGACGGAAACTGCGAACCTACCTCAGGTTTTAATCCGACCATATTGAGCTTGGCTGCAGCAATTTCGTCGATTAGGGTGGAGGAGAGGTTGGTGTGTTCGCGCAGCGGCAAGCCAATATTTTCAAGTACCGTGAGCGCCCCAAATAATCCCCCGTGTTGAAACATAACTCCCCACCGCTTCCGCAGGCTAAGTGCATTTTCGTCAGTGATGTTTTTCAAATCAATACCTAATAAGCGAACTGTGCCAGCGTTAGGATGATGTAATAAAATTAGCTCGCGAAGTAGGGTGGATTTTCCTGAGCCGCTACCGCCAATTAAGGCAAATATTTCTGCACGACGGACTTCAAAATTAACGTCGGTATGCACGACATGACTGCCAAAGCTGGTGCCGATGCCGATCATTTCGATCACATTGTCAACGGCAGTGTCGCTTTGATGTTCGGCATGCCTCGCAGCGATTTCTGTCGCGTCTGTTGTTGTTGGCGAAGTCGGCAACACGGCGAGATCGGTTTTCATGTTATAAGTCTAGGACGCTGAAGATGACCGAAAATAGCGCATCTGCAACGATTACTAAGAATATAGATTGAACCACACTACGGGTTGTTTGGCGTCCTACGCTATCCGCACCGCCCTTCGTTTTGAAGCCTTGAAAGCAGCCCACCAAAGCAATAATGGCTGCAAAAACAGGTGCCTTGCCCACGCCAACCAAAAAAGTTCCAACGTGTACTGCCTTTGTGAAGCGTTCTAAAAATTCGGCAAAGCCTACATCAAGCTGCGACTGCGCCATCAGCATGCCACCAAACACGCCAAGCGCATCGGCAAACACGGTAAGTAGTGGCATTGCGATCATCAATGCAATTATTTTGGGTAGAACTAATAACTCTAGCGGCGCGATACCAATAGTGCGCATTGCGTCAATTTCTTCGGTTACCGCCATCGTGCCTATTTGCGCTGCATATGCAGAACCAGATCTGCCCGCAATAATAATTGCAGTAATAAGAGGCGAAAATTCGCGCAACATGGATACGCCAACAAGGTCCACCACAAAAATATTTGCGCCGTATTGTCGTAGCTGATCCGCGCCTTGATAAGCAACGACCACCCCTAATAAAAATGCCAGTAATCCAACGATGGGTAAAGCATCAAAACCCGCAGTACGAAGATTAAATAAAATAGGACGCCAGCGAATCCGTTTAGGGTTGGCCGCACTCGTAGCGAATGCGACTGCAACTTCACCCGTAAAGTTGATTAAACCAATCGCTTGCGTTGCGACTTCAGCTGCTTTTTTGCCGATCTGTAAAATTATCGTCGGCGTTTTTGCCTGAAGTTTTGCAGGCTTTGCTGACGGTGAGCTTGAGGCTGGAGTGGTTGGCGTTTCTTGGTCAGCAACTTGCTCCGACACGACGCTAAAAAGTTTGGCAAACGCTGGTTTTAAATTTCGTATTTCAATTACCACGTCATCTGTACGTAGTTGCCGAAATAACTTCTGAAGCACCCAAGCACCGGCGGTATCTAACGCGCTAACGCCCGCGCCGTCACAAAAAACAACTTCATTAGGACTAATTTTTAAAGCCTCAATTGCCTGCTCGATGTTGTTGATTCCATGAATGTTCCAACCGCCGGACAGCATCAAGCTGTCCGGCGCCGGACGGCCGATGCTTGCAAGCGGTATCGCGTCAATAGTTTGTGTCAGCTTGAGTGCCATACATCACGTAAATAAGTGGAGATTATCAATCTTGCGGGTTTACGTATGTACGCTAGCGCACCAAGCCTAAACGAGAAATTAGCGTAAGCAGAATCACATGTGATTTCGCCCCGTCTGCCGTATTTTAATTCTACGTACGCTATCGCACAGACCGCGTGCGCCAGATTTTGAGATTATCGGTTTGTGCGCAGGTGAACGGCAAGTTTGATGTAGTTTGAGCTATTTAAAACTTGCTGATGCTCAAAACTAAGCACAAAACCAAAATCTTAAATTTCAATTACTTCTGGAGAAAAAACCATGAACATTTTAAAACCATTGCTTTCCCTATTTGCTGTTGCTGCTGTACTTTTTATGATGGGCTGTGCTTCAACACCTAAGCAAGAAGGTACCGGTGAGTACATCGACGACACCGTAATCACGACCAAAGTTAAAGCATCTATTTTTGAAGCGCCAGATTTAAAGTCTGCTGAAATCAATGTAGAAACATTTAAAGGCATCGTGCAGCTTAGTGGCTTCGTTTCATCTCAAGCCAATATCAATCGCGCTGTTGAAGTAGCACGTGGCGTGAATGGCGTGAAGTCAGTTAAAAACGATATGCGCATTAAGTAACGCAGACCTCGCGCGAAAATTATCTATATTCAAGCGTCTCTTTAACAAAGAGCGCTTTGAGTATTTTAATCTGACTCATTCAACTTTTGAGCTAACTCATTATGCAAAATAAAAATTTGTCTTTAGATACGAACAAACTCCGTGCGCAGGCTCGTCTATATGTGGAACAAGGAGCCGTCACCGTTGGCTATAGCGCGGATAAAGCTGAGGTTATTAAGCGGTTGAACGATGCGCTAGCCACCGAAATAGTATGTGTATTACGCTACCGTCGTCATCACTTTACGGCAAAAGGCATTCATTCCCGTAGCGTCGCCGACGAGTTTTTAGCCCACTCAAACGAAGAACAAGGTCATGCAGACCAAATTGCCGAGCGCATTGTTCAGCTTGGTGGTGAGCCCGATTTTTCGCCAGACAGCTTAACGCAACGCAGCCATGCCGAATACGTAGAGGGTAGTTCTTTGTTCGAAATGATCAAAGAAAATATCGTTGCTGAACGCATAGCTATTGACAGCTATCGCAATTTTATCCAATACCTTCAGGACAATGATCCCACCACAAAACGTATGCTGGAATCAATACTCGCCGTAGAAGAAGAGCACGCTGATGAACTTGCGGATTTGCTTCCGGATGTCGGTGATCTAAAAGCTGCAGCCGCCGAAAATGCGGAAGAGGCCGGTGAAAAGAATAAACCAAAAGCAGAGCAACACACTAAGTCGCCTAAAGCGAAAAAATGAGCAGCCCAGCTACGACGCCTGAAGTAGCGATCGTCGCCGGATCTCCAAAAATTGTAGACACCCAACCCGAGACTGTCGAAAGTCTCGAGTTGAGCCACGAATTGGACGGGATTCAAAGCACCACCACGTCAATGGCGATTAGTGTTGCGATACTTGCTACTTTTAGCGTGGTAGCGGCGCTCTATTTTGCACGCGCTTTTTTTGTACCGCTCCTGATCGGCATTCTGGCGAGCTACGCGCTACGGCCGTTGGTGGACTGGCTAAAAGTCAGACATATCCCTGAGCCGCTTGGCGCAGCAATTGTTTTGGCCGCCTTAATTACTGCAACTTGCTGGGGGCTGGTGTCGCTTGGCGATGACGCAGCGGCGATGGTTGAAAAATTACCCGAGGCTGCGAGAAAGGTGCGAATGGCAGTGGCAAAAAGTGCTGAAAATGGCCCAACCACCATTCAAAAAATTCAAGAAGCAGCGACGGATATACAAGGTACCGCCGCTGCCGTGACCGGCGGCGCGCCTTTACTGGTCTCACCTGAATTACCAGTAACGAGCCCAACCGTGGTGGCTAAATTGGGCGATGCGGCAAAATTGCGGTCGCCACCAGTTAGTGTTGCTGCCAACAAAGGCGCGGCTGCGCGCATCGTGAGCCCGCCTGCCGCTGCGCTGTCCGCGCCGCAATCACCTCCAAGCGCGTGGCTGCGAGATTATTTGCTGGTGCAATCTGCATTGTTATTTACGGTAGCGTCGCAGACGCCTATCGTCATCTTATTGACATATTTTTTGCTTGCATCAGGCAACCATTTCCGTCGGAAAATGGTGCATTTGGTAGGCCCATCGTTTTCGCGTAAAAAAGATACCGTGCGGGTATTGGATGAAATCAATGTGCAAATCCAACGCTATTTATTAGCAACCCTAGGCGCCAATGTATTGGTGGGTGTGAGCACTTGGCTTTTGTTTGAGGCTCTCGGCGTTGAGCAGGCTGGGGCTTGGGGCATCGCGGCAGGAGTGCTGCACTTTATCCCGTATTTTGGGTCGGCCGTATTCACGGTGGTTTCCGCGACTGCCGCATTCTTGCAATTTGGCACCTTAACTGATGCCTTGATTGTAGGCGGTAGCGCGTTGGTTGTGGCGACGATTATCGGTTCGGTAATTATGACCTGGCTACAAAGCCGCTTTGCCAAATTAAATGCAGCGGCGTTGTTTATTTCGCTACTCTTTTTTGGTTGGTTATGGGGCATTTGGGGCTTACTTCTTGGGGCACCGTTAGTCGCCATTGCGAAGGTGGTGTGCGATCGGGTTGATGCGCTAAAGCCGATGGGCGAGTTTCTAGGCCAATAAGATTTTGTGCAGCAGAACGAATATTTTAATGCTGTGTACGCTAACCAACAGACTGGAATTTAAAAAGTAAATAAAGTGTATGTGTGCTGGCAATGTTGCCGGAAAACCAAGCACTACTTCATTTAATTAAAAAGGAATATCACCATGAACTGGGATCGTATCGAAGGAAACTGGAAGCAATTTAAAGGTACCGCAAAGGAGCAATGGGGCAAACTTACTGACGACCAGTTTGACGTCATTGCTGGTAAGCGAGATCACTTGGTAGGCCGGATCCAAGAAGCTTACGGCATTACCAAAGAAGAAACTGAGCGTCAAGTTTCCGACTGGCTTGGAAAGCAAAAGTTTGATGATGCAGTTGCTGAAGCTAAAGCTAAAAAATAGAAGCATTGCCCACTGATGGCGTAAGTTTTACGCCTTTAGCTACCATTAAAAAATTAAAGGAATCAATATGAAAAAATCAATTATCTGTGCAGCAATTGGATTACTAGGCTTAAGTTTCGGCGGCGCGTCAATGGCGCAAACGATGACTAAGGAAGCCTACAAAGTCGCGAAAACAGTAACCGCTAACGATTACAAAGCAGCAAAAGCAAATTGCAAACTGCTTAAAGCGAATGCTAAAGATGTTTGTATGGCTGAAGCCAAAGGCAAGGAAAATATTGCGCTAGCAGAATTAGCGCGTATGAATATGCCGAGTCAACAAACCCGTTATGACGTTCGCATGGCGACGGCACAAGCCATTTACTCAGTGTCTAACGAGCTTTGTGATGAGCAAGCCGGTAACGCAAAAGACGTTTGTGTGAAAACCGCAAAAGCCGTACGCGTAACCGCTCGCGCAGATGCGAAAACCGAATTAGCTGTCGTTGATGCGAGCAAGGCCTACTTGACCAGCACCGTAGCTGAACGCGAGCAAGCGAGCAAAAAAGTTGCCGAAGTGCGCACCGATGGTGCCGCTGATAAACGCACTGCGGATTACAAAGTTGCTATCGAAAAATGCGACGCGTTAGCCGGTGCAGTGAAAGACCAGTGCGTTGCAGAAGCGAAAACGCGTTTTGGTAAATAGTTGTAGCTGGTCTTAATGATTTCGGTGCGGTCAGAAAAGATTTGTGTTGGTTATTTATATCATCTGGCCGCGCCGATTCTAGGTAGCGCATCCCTTAAGTATTTACTACTGGATTGAATTCGAAACGAAGAGGTTTAAAAATGAAAGACACGAAAGACTTAGCAACCACCGGTGGCGTTCGCGGAGATACCTATGGCAATACCCCGCCGCTTTCAGCAAAATCAGGCGAAGCTGTCGCAGTAGGCTCTATCGCTGCACAAGATCGCGCACAAATAAACACATTGCAAACCGACTTAGCGTTGGCAAAAACGACGTTAGGGTCTGAAACGACGAATTTTGCAAATAAATTAACCGTCTTAAACGGCGAGCTGGCCGACCAAATTAGCAAAGTCGTCGAACGCGATGCGTTGTTGGTTAAACATGCGCAGGGCATTCGTGACCGTGACGCCCAGATAGGCGACCTAGCCAAACAGCTTAAACAGCACAGCGAGCAACTTGCCCAACATATTGAAGACGTAAAAGTAAGAGATTCAGCGTTACTCGCCCATGCACAAACCATTCGAGAGCGTGATGCAAAAATAGTAAGTTTGGAAGCGCAACTCCAGGAACATAGCGTGCAACTTGCCTCGCATATCGCCATGGTCAAAGAGCGGGACGCAAAGCTTACTGCAACGCAGAAAAGTTAAAGTTATTTAGCCTTAAAACCCATCGTACTTAACCAACAAATTTAGGAAAATCAACATGAAAACTGAACAAAATTTCGCCGACAACGCCGCAATGACCCTTAAAAATGGCGCTACCAAACTTGGTGATGCCGTAGACTCGATGAGCAATAGCGCTCACCGCAGTCTGGACGCGGTTGAAGGCGCAGCAAGTGATTCAATCCACAGCGCGCGACGTAGCGCCGATGAGTTGTTAAGCCGTGGCGAAGCAGCATTTGAGCGCTTCGGCGCAAAAGCAACTGATTTTGCCGAGCATAGTTTGAGCTCTGCAAAACACGCTGCTACCGAGGCTGCTGTTAACGCCAAAGGGTTGTACAACCGCTACAGCGATGCTACGTGCAGCTATGTGGCAGAAAATCCGGTTCGGTCGATTGTGATATCTGCTGCAGTAGGGGCGGCTGTCACAGCGCTGCTTATGTCCGCGCTGCAAAATCGTCGTTAATTTCTCACACCCACCGCATTAATTTAGTCAAAGATAAATACCATGATTGCACGCATTGTTCGAGTGATGACAACACACCCCGAATTGTTACTCGACTATGTGGGTGGTTATTTAGATTTGATGCAAATCGAGGTTGTCAGCTACAAGCGCTATCTTGAGCAAAAATTGTATGCTGCGGTGGCGTTTGCGGCACTTGGTCTCATCAGCGTTTTGCTCAGTGCAATTGCGCTGATGATGTGGGCAGTGTTGAGCAATCAGCTTTGGTTGCTTATCGTCGTGCCAGCCATCTTTATTATGGCTGCACTTGTCGCTTATCAAAAGTTGGTCGGGGGCGCACCTAGCCCGGCTTTTGCACAGATTCGTGCGCAAGCCGACGCAGACGCTGCGATGGTAAAGAATTTGTTGCGCACATCATAGCTGTCACAACCACGTGGCTATGCATAATATTTTGAGAACAGTATGAATCAGCCAACACCAGTCAGTCCTACTTTACCAGCGCCTGAAAGCACTGTTGTCGCAGCGCAGATGAAAGCGCGTCGTGAGGAGCTGAAACGCTTGTTAGCTAGCCCGAACTCGCCTCAGACCGGCGACAGTGGCCAGTCTAGGGACACCTATGATCCGCGGCACCAAGAGCGTCGAGGCAATGCAGTTGGCTTCAACGGGGATAGTCGCACCCCTCAAGATACCGATTTCGCACAGCACCCACAACCTAAATCTGGTGCTCCAAATGCTGTTGCTAGCGTGCTCTCGGTGATCGGTGAGGGCTTGCTGCAAGGGTGGTGGCATGCGCACCCCGCGCGCGCTGTGGCGCAAGTTGCAACTTCCCTGCTAAGTGATCAGGCTCGACTGCACCCGAAGCGCCTCATCCTTGCTGGCGCAGTGTTTGGATCAGCCGTAGTGCTGATTAAACCGTGGCGTCGGTTGAACGTGGGGAAGATGCTGCTGACGGCCGTTGCTGGTGGCGGCACTGGGTTGGTCGCCAAGCTTCTCGGTGTGGCGAGCGCCACTCAATCAAAAGACAGTGGGACGCGTAATTGACAGTAACAGGCTGGTGGTGCAATCCAAGGGTGCATTAGCCGCGGGTGCGGTCGCCACGCAAATTTGTTGCTTGCTCGGTACGCTACCGCACCGATAGATTGGTGCGTTGTTGGTATATTTGTCGCACTTGAGCTTTGCTAATTTTAAAAGAGGAATTTTGCTATGCGTGCCAAAAAATTTATGCGTGTTTGTGTTGCCTCCGTCGTGGCTTTATCCATCGTAGGTTGTGCCAGTGTAGAGCCACCGATTGCACAAATGGCTGTGACTAAAGCCAGCATCGCTAATGCGGAGAGTGCTGGTGGCAATGAATTCGCTGGGCTTGAAATGCGTGCAGCGCAAGAAAAATTTGACCAAGCGCGCCGTGCAATGGAGAAGGAGCAGTACGCAGAAGCCAAACTTTTGGCGGAGCAAGCGCACGCAGATGCAAAGCTTGCTGAAAAAAAATCCCAATCAGCAAAAGCGCAAAAAGCGGCTGCGGTAATCGAAGAAGATTTGCGCATTTTGCGTGAAGAAATTAACCGCAAAACCAAATAATTTAAGCCTAGGAGCTTCGTATGAAAAAAAATCTATTGTTGGTATCTGTCGCTACGGTGTCACTATTTTTAGGCGCATGCAGCAGCATCCCGAATAGCAATCCCCGTCTGGAAGGGGCGCGCGCAGACTATCGTGCAGCGCAGTCTCGGCCTCAAACGACCACCTTTGCCGCCGTTGAAATGAAAGAGGCAAGCGATTCGCTTGAACTAGCCAATAGCGCATGGCTTAAGGGCGACAGCGCTGGCGCAGTCGATCATTTATCTTATATTGCAAAGCAAAAGGTGGCTATCGCTGAGCAAACTGCGAGCCAAAAAGGGGCAGAAAATTCAGCCTTGACCGCCGGTTCCGAACGAGATCGCGTGCGATTAGCGGCGCGCACCCGTGAAGTTGAAACGGCAAGACTGGAAGCAGTTGTTGCGCAGAGTAATGCAAAGGCTTCGCAGGCAAGTGCCGAAACGGCGCAACGCGATGCGGTGTCCGCACAACAAAGCGCGGAGGCTGCGCAAAAAGCGGCCGCTCTGGCGCAGAAAAACGAAGAAATTCAAAGGCTAAACGCGCAAACTAATGCCGCCGCTGCCGCTACGGCACAACGCGATGCCATGGCAGAAAAGCAAGCGTCCAACACCGCACTCGCTAGCGCTGCTTTGGCGCAGGAACAGGCTCAAAAGCAGGCTCAAGATGCACAATTGAAAACGGCCGATGCGGAAAGTCGGGCGCGCGCGGCAGAGGCTCAACTAAAAGAGATGGCAGGTAAACAAACTGCGCGAGGCTATATTGTTACTTTAGGGGACGTGCTGTTCGACACCAATAAAGCGCAATTGACCGCCGCTGGCGCAGCAAGCCTTCAAAAATTAGCTAACTTTTCAAAGCAGTATCCGTTAAGAAAAGTGGTGATCGAAGGCTTTACCGACAGCGTTGGCAATAAGAGTAGCAATATTATTTTGTCAGAAAATCGAGCCAACTCAGTGCTAACAGCGCTCGTTGGAATGGGTATAAGCGCATCACGAATTTCGGCTGTTGGTTATGGTGAAGCGCACCCAGTGGCGGGTAATGACACGTTTACAGGCAGACAGCTAAACCGTCGAGTAGAAATTATTGTGTCTGACGACAGCGGAAATATAGCGGCGCGATAACGATTTTATTACTGCTTATGCCCTGAAGATGCCCTAAAATAGGGCGTCTTCAGGGCATTTATTTTGACTAAAATGCACTCGCCAACACATCTTCTCGCGTTAAATTCCAGCGATCCAGCACGTGTTCAAATAAGATCAGCTCAAATTTGTCGTGTTCTAAATCAGCGTTGAGCACAGCCAGCAGTAGCTTGGCGACGATGAGCCGTTTTTGCTTTACTTCGACGCAATCAATCACCGCATCGGTGCGGCTTGGATCTACCAGCGGAACGTCTCCGCTATCTTCGGCTTCCTCAACCAGCTGGCTGCAGTAGTCACGTGCCACGCGCATAAAATCTTCGCGTGAAATGCCGATTGCGTCATAGGCTTTTAAGTTGTCGAGCACCGCCAGTTCGCGGCTGTCGACGTGTGCATCGGTAACGATCATCATGGCAATAACGCGTGCCATTGCTTCGGGACTGTTTGGTGTATAGCTTTTCATGTAAACCCATTAAGAAAGTGATGTGTCCAAAATTGCCACTCCATTCGCTGCTTGATCCATAGCGATAGACGCCCACCCGCCGTCGGGAGTTCCTGCCCACAACTAAAATCGAAGGTTTCGCGCCATTTTTAAGCGTTTTTTAACAATCGCTGAGAGTTTTGCATCGCCAAAAGCGTAAAGCTAAGTAGAGCCGCCTTTTTTATGCGGATTTGGAGATGTCACCATGCAACAGCGCCGCCGCAAAAACACCCGTAATGCCCAAGCCATGCCCCACAAAATGGGCGGCTTGGGCTTGCTTGAAGTGATGTTATTTGTGTTTGTGGTGGGTACGATGCTGGTTGTGGGTTATGCGTGGACAATGGCGCAACAGCAGGCGGTGCAGGCCGAAAAGCAAGCTTCCATATTGCAGCAGGCTGATCGTTTTATCGAAGCCTTTGCGTCCGCCAATTTTCGGCTACCTTGTCCGGCTGATACCCCCGGTGGTGTTGAAAACTGTGCGCCCGGCAAGGTAAAGGGTTACGTGCCCGCGGGCAGCTTAGGCTTGGCAGGATCGAGTGCGCAAAAAGGTATTGGGCAACTGCGCTACTTGGTGAATCGCACGGCAGCAGGGGACGCGAGCGTGGTGAGCAATAGCTTCCAGCCGCATACATGGGATGGTGGGCTGTGGGGCATCGACAAACGCAGCACCGCCGATTACTGCCAAACGCTGGCCAACACCAGCACCACGGGCGCTCGCGTTTTTAATGCTGCCAACACCCCGCGCGCGGTGGCTTACGCTGTGGCACACGCGGGTGCGACCGACGCTGATAGTAACGCAGATGTGTTTGACGGCCGCAATGCCAACGCGCTGGCCGAAATGGAAGCGCCTGAAAACGCCCTAATTACGGGCGTCTACGACGATCATGTAATTGCCCGCAGCGCCGCTGAGCTATCGTATAACAGCGGTTGCGATAGCCTAACTAGCTCGCTCGACATGATTGCCTTAGGTGTAGAAACCATTGATGAGGCCAACACGGCCAAAGTGATGGCAACGATCATGTCGAGTATTTTAGCGGCGGTGGGCTTGGCTAAAACTGGCGTTGGCATCTACAAAGTGTATCAAGCAGGCGTGGCAGTAGGCGGTGCTGTTGCCACGTTGTCTACCGCCGCATCATTGCTGGCAGGTGCTATTGCAACCTGCGTATTTATTGTGGGCTGCGCTGAAATTCCCCATGCAGCAGCGTCCGTTGCGGCAGCCGCCGCTGCCATTGTTTCAGGTGCGTTGGCTGTCGCAGCAGGTGCTGTGGCTATTGCACTTAATGCAACCTATGTGGGGCTACTGATTGAAGTAGCGGTGCTGGCTGGCACATCCACCAGCCAGTCGATTGATCTTACCGCTGCTATTGCCGATGCGCTTGCCAGTTGGACATCCGCAACCGCCCGACGGGTTACTGCCAACACTGCTTTAACAGCTGCAACTAACGAATCCAATACGGCTGACTTCGCCCAAGAATCTGCCCTTTACGCACTTTACGCCGATGCGCAAGCCATCGTTGCTGCCACCAACACCGCTGCTGAGCCAGACGCCACTACGTCTATTTACGTGATGGACGCCCAAGTGGGGGACGTGATAAATCGTGTGCGCATCCGCAACGCCGCCCAATACGCGGTGGAAGACGCGCGGCAAGAACTTACCACCGCCCAAGGCTACTTGCCGCCAGACCCAGTCGTAATTGCCAACAAGCAGGCAATTTTAACTGCTGCCATCGCCAACGAAGCAACCGCTGGCACCAACTACACTAACAGTCGCCAAGCCTTAATTAACATGAGCTATCGGCAGTATTGCGTGACTTACCAGCAGCTCGTTATCGTCACCCTCATTCCTCTAGTGACGCGCATCGACACCATCACTGACTGCAATCGCTACTACGATGGGCGCAATAGCATTACCGCCAAAATTGATGACTTTACCGACAAATACAACCGCTACTACACCAAGTTAAAAGCACAGGAAACAGCCCAAGCAAGCTACAACGCCGCGCTGCAATCTGAAACCAATGCGCAGTCCAGCTACAACCGTTTGGTGGCCGTAAACACTAGCTTAACGATTCCTGGCGGCACGCCGCTTACAGCCTCATTGGGTGCCGAAGCGATACTTGAACGAGCGGATGAAAAAGGAGGAACCAAGTGAAAAACCACCGTGGATTTTCATTGATCGAATTGGCGGTAGTCCTCGCCATTTCAGCCGCCATCGGCTTAGCTATTTGGTCTGTTTTGCCCAAGCTACGCGGCACGATAACAGCAGATACTTCGCGCGCGGCGTTGCAAGACGCGCAAATTGCGCTTGATGGTTTTATCACGCGTAACCACCGCTTACCGTGCCCGGCAACGGCTATGGGCGGCGTTGAAAACTGTGGTGCAGGCGCTGTGTTGGTCGGCACATTACCGTATTCCACGCTGGGCTTAAGTAGCGGCACAAATTTGCGCTACGGTGCCTATCAAAACACCAACGGCAATCCGGTGCTAGACGCTAATTTAGTCCGCCAAGCCGCGCGTTTTGTGCCGCTGTCCCCCGCGCCGCTGGTGTCGGGCATTAACGGCCTTGATTTTTGTGTTGCTGTAAAAAACGCCGTCAGTAACGTCACGCCAACGCTGCAAGCCGGTACTGCAATTGTGCCTATCGCCTATGCGCTGGCGCATCCGGGTGCCAACGGTGTGTTTGAAAACTTAAACGCCACCGCATCTGGCTTTGAATTAAGCGCGCAAGCCACCAGCAATAGTTACGACGATAAAGTAATTACTTCAGGATTATCCGAACTTTTTGGTCGCCTTGACTGCCCCGAACGGCTCGCCCGCGCCGAAGGCGCTGCCCGCGCTGCATTTGCGGCCTATGACGTAAATCGTAACGCACTGATGTACCAAGAGTTTCGCGTTTTCGCCGTGCGCGCCCGCACCAATACGCGCAATTTTGCCATCGCTAAATTTGCTATCGCCACCGCTGATTTAGCCATCGCCGTCGCCACGCAAGTGACCGCTGTCGCGCTGGCAGCGGCAGTGGCACCTGCTGCAGCGCCGACTATCGCGGGTGCTGCATTGGCGGTGGCAGCAGCAGTGGCTGCCGAAGTGCTGGCGGCAACGGCTGTGGGTCTGACACAGGTAGCACTTGATAAAGAAATAGATCAAAAAAATCGCGCCGATACATTTTTAGTCAACACGACGGCGCTATATTTAAAAGCGTTTAACGACGCCACAGCCATCAAAGGTAAAGGGCTGCTGCCATGAAAAAAATATTTAAAAAATCACGCGGATTTAGCTTGGTAGAGTCCGCTATCGCCCTAGTTATTTTGGGTCTGCTAGCACTAGCGCTCGTGGCCTTCTGGCGCATGGGTGCCCAAGCGCAGGTTGCGCATATTGAGCGCGACATGCTTACCCGCACACAAGGCGCACTGGTAGCGTATGCCTATGTACGTCATCGCCTGCCATGCCCCGCCAGCACCAGCGCAGGTGCGGAAGACTGCGCCAGCGGCCGCCAAATCGGCTTCGTGCCGTGGGTAACTTTAGGCTTGGCTGACGCGCGCGCCGGTGACATTAAATACGGCGTGTATCGCAAAGCCGATACTAATTTAATTCAAGACGCCGATTTATCCGTTATCAACGCCAAAGACCGCGTGCCCGTGCTGCTCACGGTAGGGGTGTCTGCGGGCTCCAGACCTGTGGGCATTGATTCGCCCTTGGGCAACACCAATTTAATTGATTTCTGCACAGCACTTAACACGGTGGCTACTGCAGCCGTCAGCACCAGCTATTTAAATACCTTCAACGGCACCACCCGCCGCCACGCCGCCTTCGCCCTTGCCATGCCTGGCCTGCTCGATGCCGATGGCGACGGCAGCCGCTACGACGGCAACCAAGCCACCCAAACCACCACCGCACCCGCATTCGACACGCCCGGCTTGCCGCAAACCACGAACAATGACGACAAAGTAGTCGCTACATCGGCTGAAACCCTGTTTGCAAGTTTATCGTGCGGCCTAGGCCTAACTGCCGCAGCACACAGCCATTTTAACGCCGCCACCGCCGCGCAGCTGCAGCTAAAAGGCTTCTACGATTACTCATTCTTGCTAGACCTAAACGCAAAAATCGCTACTGCCACGGTCATTTCAGCCGCCGCCACCATCTCCAGCGCCACAGCGGGTGTGGCCACCGCCACCGCCACCACGGCATTGGCCATAGCGTTGGCGGTATTAAGCTATGGCAGCTTAAGCCCCCTAATAGTGGCCGGTGCCGCTGCAATAGCAGCCAACGCCGTGGCGCTAGCCGCAGCCATCCTCACCACGGCGGCAGCAACCGCTGCAAAAATTGTGGCGGATCAATTACTAAGTGATTTTGGCGCGGTGGTAACCAGAGGCGAAGCGCTGGCGTTGAGCGTTGAAAGTAATGCGAGGGCGGCGGATTTAAGAGGGTTTTGATGGAGTATTTGATGCCTGAAGACGCCCTAAAATAGGGCGTCTTCAGGCATTAAAATTTATGAAAACTGAAATGATTGAGGTGCTCGTAGGGTGCGACCAGCGCAAAGTGTGACGTGCCAATTGCGCCGAGTGGTGGAACATCGAAGAAGCGGCGTTCAGGCACGGCGTTTAAATTACGGCCGTCTTCAACGCCACCACCCGGCGCAATTGGCGCTGCGCTGATTGACGCCCTACGGTGTTCGGTAGCGCATCGAACGATGCCTGAAGACGCCCTAAAATAGAGCGTCTTTAGGCATTGAAATTTATGAAAACTGAAATGATTGAGGTGCTCGTAGGGTGCGACCAGCGCAAAGTGTGACGTGCCAATTGCGCCGAGTGGTGGAACATCGAAGCAGCGGTTTTCAGGCACGGCGTTTAAATTACCGCCGTCCTCAACGCCACCACCCGGCGCAATTGGCGCTGCGCTGATTGACGCCCTACAATGGCTGAAGGTGCTCTAAATATATCGTCTTCACCCTATTGGCAGATGACGACAAAAAAATAGCAATGCCCTGAGAGTTTGTCACTCGCGATTACGTAAATCTAATTAAGCACCAATTTTTTGGTTCATTAAATGGAGTTTACGGTCATGAACATTTCTAAAGGTTTATTTTTGGCGGCAGCCGTGTTCGTCGCGGCGCTACCGGTTCTGGGTAATGCGCAAATTATCTCCACCTTTGCGGGCACGACCGCCGAGGGTGGGGGCGGCAACGGCGATGGCGGGCAGGCGATATTGGCCAGCTTAGCCCAACCCGCTTTGCTTAGCCGCAATAAAAACGGCAATTTACTCATCGCTGAATCGGGTGCCAAAAAAGTGCGTAGCGTGAACGCTGCAGGCGTGATCAGCACCTTTGCGGGCAATGGCGGTGCGGATTCCGATGGCGACGGCGGCTTGGCTATTGTGGCCTCACTTGGCGTGGTGTATCAAGCCTTGGCCGATCGGGCGGGCAATGTATACATCCTTACTGACTCCAGCGTGATCCGTAAAGTGGACACTAACGGCGTCATCTCCACCTTCGCGGGTACGCGAGTGAGTGGCTATTCGGGCGATGGCGGTTTAGCGATTAACGCGCAAATTTCCACGGCCAGCGCTGCAGCGTTTGATACGGCAGATAACCTTTATTTTGTTGATTTTTCTAATCATGTGGTACGTAAAATTAGCCCGGCTGGCATCATCAGCACCGTGGCAGGCACGGGGGCTACAACCTACAACGGCGAAGGTATCGCAGCCACTGCCGCACATTTTTTCTTCCCATCAGGTATCGCGGTGGGTGGTGATGGCAGCATTTATGTGGGCGATGCGGGCAACGCGATTGTGCGCAAAATTACTCCAGACGGCAAAATAAACACCATCGCAGGCACGCCTAATTCTGCAGGCTTTAGCGGTGATGGCGGGCTGGCAACTGCTGCCCAACTAAACAGCATTTGTTCCATCGCGCTGGATGCCGCTGGCAATATATATTTTTGCGATGGGTCAAATAATCGGGTGCGTAAAATTACCCGTGACGGCAATATTTACACCGTAGTCGGCAATGGCGTGGCGATGAATTCTGGCGATGGCGGCCTCGCGTCTCAAGCCAGCATTGACGGCCCACACGGCGCGTTGGTGGATGCTGATGGCGCGGTATTTATATCGAGCTACAGCGGTGGCTTGGTGCGTAAAATTACCCCATCAAGTTTGAGTTTATCGGCCAGTAACACTGCGCCACTTCCTGGGCAATCGGTGATCTTTACGGCTCAGCTCGCCGATACAGCGCTTGTAGGCACAATCACGTTTCGCCATAACGGGGTTGACCTTACCGGCTGCGGTTCCGTGCCAATTACGGCGGGGCAAGCAGTTTGTACCGCGTCATTTAGTGGAGCGGGCACGCAGATAATTACGGCTGGTTATTCGGGTGCAGAAGTGGTGCCGCAACCTAAAGCTGGCGCTTATGCCACTGTTGGCGGTGCCGCAAGTCTGAGCCTTTCTGTGCAATTGGGCTTGGTTACATTTAAAGCGTTTGTGAATAGCGCGGTGGCGGCATTGGGCAGCATCAGCCCTGAAGGTGAAACGGAAACGCGCGCAGGTAATCGCATCGGTTTTAGCATCACCGCCAAACCGCGCCATGTGATTCGCTTGGCGACCGATTGCGATTTCAAGCAAACCAGTGCTGCCATTCCCTTCGTGCCGATGGGCACCGGCACACTCACTTATTTAACCGAGCCGCTGTTTAGCAGTTGCTATGTTGAAGCCGCTTTTGTAGCGCTGATTCCCAAGGTGCAAATTGCTAGCCAAGCGGCGGCCAGTGCATTTTTAGCTGATCTGGAAAAGCGCCAAGATTACAAACCGCCTGTGCCGGTGCCAACCAGCAGTGCTATCGGCACCACCACCACATTCACCGCTTGGGTCACTGATATTGCCGGTGTGCCTTACCCCAGCGCCACTAACGTCATCACCTTCTTCGCGGGCGACGCGCCAATTGCTGGCTGCATCAATTTACCGCTCATTTTCCGTTCCAGCAATGTAGCGCATCTTCGTGAAGCCCATTGCGCTACCAGCTTCACCCTCGCGGGGAGCGCGGTGGTGAGCGCCCGTTTTGCGGGGGACACCTATAACTTTCCCGCTGCAAGTAACAGCTTAAACCATAGCGTTTTAGTCGCACCGTAGTTTATTTTTAAATTGTTGAGAGTTTTAGCTTCGCCAATACGTAAAACTCAATAAGCACTGCCGTTTTATGTTGCACCTAACCACCCAACCACCCAACCACCCAAACCACCTAACCACCCAACCACCCAAACCACAAACCACCAACCACCAACCACAAACTACAAACCACAAACTACGAACTACGAACCACCAACCACTCAGCCACCAACTAAACTAGCTCCATGCGCACGACCACCATCCTCCTCCTCGCCACCGCCCTCCTAGCGGCAGGCTGCGGCAGCGGCGGGTTCTCCAAGCAGGCCAGCAAAGGCAAGGAGAACATCGTGCGCATCGCCATCGACACCACTCCCACCACGTTCGACCCCGCGATCGTGCAGGATATCGACACGGGCGACTTGCTGCTCAACATCTACGAGGGACTCGTGGGCTGGGACGCGGAGAACAAACTCGTGCCGGTGCTGGCCGAGAGTTGGACCCTCGACCCCAAAGGCACCACCTACACGTTTCGCCTCAAGGACGCTGCGTTCCACAACGGGCGCAAAGTCACCGCCGACGACGTCAAGTTCTCCTTCGAACGCGCTCTGGAACCGAAACGGAACTCGCCCACCGCCGCCAACTACCTCAGCGACATCGTGGGCGCGGCCGACGTCGCCTCAGGCAAGGCCAAAGAACTCGCGGGCGTGACGGTCCTGGACCCCCAGACCGTCGCCATCCGCATCGAGGCGCCCCGCGCGTACTTCCTGGGCAAACTCACCTACCCGTGCGCGTACGTGCTGTGCCGCGAAGCCATCCTAGGCGACGGCGAAATCAAAGGCAGGGCCGAGGCCGTGGGCACCGGGCCCTTCCGCGTGGCCGAGATCGTGCCCGACCAACTCGTGCGCCTGACCGCCTTCGAGCAGTACCACGGCGGCCGCCCGACCGTGGACGGCATCGAGCGCCCCGTGATGAAGGACCCCGCCGCGCGCCTCAACAA
>JAYUOW010000017.1:0-6695 GCA_043760555.1 Betaproteobacteria bacterium | reverse complement strand
TAATTACTCCGACTTATTAAACTTTGCCTTCAACAACGCGCCAAGGTTGGTTGTACCGGCGTTTGTTGGGGCTTCTTCGCCCACTTTTTTCATCGCATCTTTTTCTTCAGCAGCGTCTTTGGCTTTGATTGAAAGATTGATGTTGCGGGTTTTGCGATCCACGTTGATGATGACAGTTTCTACTTCGTCACCTTCTTTTAGGTGGGTGCGGATGTCTTCCACACGCTCGCGCGCGACTTCAGACGCGCGCAAATAACCTTCAACTTCTTCGCTTAGCGCAATAGTTGCACCTTTAGCATCGATGGCTTTTACTTTGCCGGTAACGATGGAACCTTTGTCGAAGCTCAACAAGTAGTTGTTGAACGGATCGCCATCCATTTGCTTGATGCCAAGCGAGATACGCTCACGCTCAACATCAATGGCCAATACCAACGCTTCTAGTTCATCGCCTTTCTTGAAATTCTTCACGGCTTCTTCGCCCGGAACATTCCAAGATAGATCGGACAAATGCACCAAACCGTCGATATTGCCTGGCAAGCCAATAAACACGCCGAAGTCGGTGATGGACTTAATGGTGCCCTTCACTTTTTCGTTCTTCTTGTGGGACATCGAGAATTCTTCCCACGGATTTTGCGCGCATTGCTTCATGCCGAGCGAAATACGACGACGCTCTTCGTCAATTTCAAGAATCATCACTTCAACTTCGTCGCCCAAGCTTACAACCTTGCCCGGATGCACGTTTTTATTCGTCCAATCCATTTCAGAAACGTGTACCAAGCCTTCGATACCTTGTTCAATTTCAATGAACGCGCCGTAATCAGTTAAGTTAGTCACTTTGCCGAACAAGCGGGTGCTTTGTGGGTAACGACGTGACAAACCAGTCCACGGATCATCGCCCAACTGCTTGATACCCAATGAAACGCGGTTTTTCTCTTGGTCAAACTTGAGGATCTTGGCTTCAACTTCATCACCAACTGTAAGCACTTCGGATGGGTGCTTCACGCGACGCCATGCCAAATCGGTAATGTGTAACAAGCCATCAATGCCGCCCAAATCAACGAACGCGCCGTAGTCAGTGATGTTTTTAACCACACCCTTAACGATGGAGCCTTCTTTGAGCGTGGACATCAACGCGGCGCGGTCTGCACCGGCGCTGGCTTCAACCACTGCACGACGTGACACCACGACGTTGTTACGCTTGCGGTCAAGCTTGATAACTTTAAATTCAAGTTCTTTGTTTTCGTACGGTGATGTGTCTTTAATAGGACGCACATCCACCAATGAGCCTGGCAAGAAGGCGCGAATACCGTTAACCATAACGGTGAGGCCGCCTTTAACTTTGCCGGATACGAAGCCGGAAATAATGGTGCCTTTGTCTAGCGCCACATCCAAATCATGCCATGCGGCTAGGCGCTTGGCTTTATCGCGAGAGAGCTTGGTGGCACCAAAGCCGTCTTCAAGCGCTTCGATGGTTACAGTGACGAAATCGCCAACTTTAACTTCTAGTTCGCCTTTGTCGTTTTTGAATTCTTCAACTGGAATTACCGACTCAGATTTTAGTCCAGCATTTACGACCACGATATTTTGGTCAACGCTAACAACTTCTGCGGTAATCATTTCGCCGATGCGCATTTCTTGACGCGATAGGCTTTCTTCGAACAAAGCGGCAAAGCTATCCGGTGCATGAACAACGGGAATGGCGTTTTTAGTGGCTTTGGCGGTAGTGGCTGTGGTTAAGGCTGCGGCTAGAGACATTCTAGGACTTTCGGGTTACGACAAATCCAAGGCGGATTGTCGGGTTATAAAACCTTTGCCGGTGACAGCAAAGGAGGGGTTAGAGCGCATTGTTTCTGTACAAACCAACGATTTGCGCCACGATTTCTGCAGCGGTAAATGCGGTGGAATCAATGGTTACGGCATCATCTGCTGCAACCAGAGGTGCGGCTAAACGGTTTGAGTCGCGAGCATCGCGGGCAATCAAATCATTTTCGACGTCTTCTAGTATGGCAGATATTCCCTTTTGTTTCAACTGTTTAGTGCGGCGTTGCGCCCGCACTTTGGCACTGGCGGTGAGAAACACTTTTACCTGTGCGTGCGTGAACACAATGGTGCCCATATCGCGTCCGTCGCACACTAATCCGGGTGCTTGGGCAAAATCACGTTGGCGCTGCATTAGCGCTTCGCGCACGGCTGGAATGGCTGCCACAATGGATGCATCTTGCCCGGCTTGTTCGGCACGAATAGCGTCGCTTACGTCAATATCGCTCAAATAAATTTTATCGCCGACAAATTTGGCGGCTAAATTGCGGGCGATTTGTCCTATTTCCGCCGCGTTAGCCATGTTTGCGCCCGCTTGGCGTGCCGCCAAGCCGGTTAAGCGATACAACGCGCCGCTATCTAGGTAGTGAAAGCCCAAGGCCTCAGCAACGGCTTGCGCCACGGTGCCCTTGCCGGAGGCGGTAGGGCCGTCGATGCAAATGATCGAACCTGTGTTCATGAAACCACTCGACGAAATACTGAAAAATAAGTAGGGAACGTTTTAGCCACACAGTTGGGATCCAAAATAGTCACTGGCACGCCGCCCAGACTGACGAGCGAAAAACACATCGCCATGCGATGGTCGTCGTAGGTGTGAATCACGGCATTGGGCGTTAACTTTTCAGGGGGGGTGATGCGAATGTAATCAGCGCCCTCCTCTACTATTGCCCCTACTTTGCGCAGCTCGGCGGCCATGGCGGCAATACGATCGGTTTCTTTAACCCGCCAACTTGCGATGTTACGCAAGGTGCTTACGCCATCGGCAAACAGCGCGCAAATCGCGATGGTCATTGCTGCATCAGGGATGTGATTAAAGTCCGCATCAATGGCACGTAGCTTGGTTTTGAAGGGGTTAGACGCTTCAAAAAATTCCGCGCCGCGCGTGATGGTGGCGCCCATTTTTTCGAGCGCATCGGCAAAGGCGATATCGCCTTGAATGCTATTTGCACCCGCACCATTTACCCGCACGGGGCCACCGGCAATCGCCCCTAGGCCTAGGAAATACGAGGCACTCGAGGCATCTCCTTCCACAAAAATTGCCCCGGGGCTCACATATTGAGTACGCGCCGGAATGTAGAAACGCTCAAAATTTTCGTTGCGCACCGCCACGCCAAACCGCGCCATTAAATTAAGCGTAATGGCAATATAAGGCTTTGAAATTAGCTCGCCCTGCACGTTCACCGTAATCGCACGACCCAGCAGCGGCAAGCTCATCAGCATGGCCGTTAAAAACTGACTTGATACATCACCGCGCACCGAAACTTCATCGGCCGTAATAGCAACTTTGTGCGTAATGCGCAGCGGCGGATAACCCGTGGTGCCTAAGTATTCCACACCAGCGCCCAAGCTTTGTAAAGCCTCCACCAAATCACCAATTGGCCGCTCGTGCATACGCGGCACGCCCGATAGCGTGAAGTCCGCATCTTGCATATCGGCTTGGCTGGCGATCAACGCCAATGCCGCCGTGAGCGGGCGAATTGCAGTGCCCGCATTGCCTAAAAATAGTGCAGCCTTATGGTTAGGAAACTGCCCACCGTGCCCCGCAATTTGAAATTTACCGTCGCCTAAATCGAGTATCGTTAAACCTAAGGTTTCTAGCGATTGCAACATCACGGCTGTATCGTCTGACTTTAACAAGCCGCGCACCACCGTCGTGCCGCGCGCCAAGGCAGCGAGCAACAACACGCGATTTGAAATGCTTTTGGAGCCGGGCAAGTCAATTGCGCCCGTAGCGATGCCGACGGCAGGCAATGTTAAGCGCGTATCTTGCAGGGTTTTAAATGATCCGGTGATGTTCATGCGGGTTCCGATTTGCTAATAGTTATTATGGTTATTGTATTTAAACTGGTTGATTGGATGCTGGTTTAGGCGCAATGGTTTGCCCGACTTGCCAATCCTTGCGGGCGTGTTGTGCGCGCGACATCATTGCATGGAGACCCGCGCTGGCTGTGGCTTCTGGCTGGTTGAGCAACGTCTGCAGCTGCGTAATTTTTGCTTGAAATGCCGCTAGCTCAGCCTGCAATGCCGCTTTGTTTTGCAGCGTAATGTCGCGCCACATATCGGGCGAGCTGGCCGCAATACGGGTGAAATCGCGAAAGCCGCTGGCGGCGTAATTAAAAAACGTAGCTGCATCTTCACGACCGGCAATCTCATCAACTAAGGCAAAGGCCAGCAAATGCGGCAAGTGGCTGACAGCGGCAAAAATTTTATCGTGCTCAACGGCAGACATGGTGACAACCTTGGCGCCGCAGGCAAGCCATGCGCTGGAAACCCTTTTAAATAGGGCGTCTTCAGTGGCTTCATGGGGGGTGAGCACTATATTTTTACCTTGAAACAAGTGCGCCTCAGCAGCACCCACACCGGATGTTTCGCGCCCCGCAATAGGATGCCCCGGCACATATTGGCTAAATTTGGCACCCATTAGCGTGCGGGCTTGGGCGATCAACTGCAACTTGGTGCTGCCGGCATCGGTGATCACACATTGGGGCGAAACCACCGCCGCCAAACGCGCCAAAATTGGCGGAATATAGCTCACCGGTGTCGCGATAAAAATGAAATCAGCGTCTGCCGCTGCAGCTTCTAAGGTATCGCTTACTTCGTCAGCGACGCCCAAACGCACAGCCTCAGCCGCCTGCGCTGCATTCACATCAAACGCCACAATATGCTTCACGGCATCGGCCTGCTTGAGCGCCCGCGCGAACGATCCGCCGATGAGGCCGCAGCCTACAATCAATAATTTTTCTATCATAACAAGTGGCTGTAGATAGCTTGTTTTAGGGCGTCTTCAGCCATTACCTACAGACCGTATTGCAACGTCTAAGGCGTTTAAAAACGCTGCATTCTGCGCCTGCGTCCCAATCGAAATCCGCAAATAAGTAGGCATACCGTAGCTTGCAACTGGGCGCACAATCACGCCTTTTTGCAGCAGCTTTTGGAAGATGCTGGCGGCGGTAAAAGTGGAGCCTGCGGGCGCCACTTCCACGGCCACGAAGTTGCCATACGAAGGAATATGCTTTAAGCCCAAAGCAGCAAAGCCTGCCAAAAGCTGCGCCATGCCATCGTTATTTACTTGCACGCTGCGTGCAATAAAATCCGCATCATCCAATGCTGCAGCCGCCGCCACTTGCGCTAATTGATTCACGTTAAACGGCTGACGCACCCGATTAAACAGCGCAATAATTTCGGGGTGCGCTAAACCATAACCCACCCGCAAACCCGCTAATCCATAGGCTTTGCTGAAGGTGCGCGAAATAATTAAGTTAGGAAATTGCGCTAACCAGCGCGTGGAGTCACCCCGCAAATTAGGTGCCAAATATTCGGTGTAGGCTTCATCCAACACCACCAACACATGCGCTGGTACCTTCGCTAAAAACGCGGCAATATCGTCAGCGTGTAAAAATGTACCAGTCGGATTATTTGGGTTCGCGATGAACACCAACCCGGTATTTTCAGTAATTGCAGCGGCCATTGCATCTAAATCATGACCAAAATTTTTCGCAGGCACCTCAATGCCAGTAGCCCCTACCGCCTGTGTTGCTAACGGATACACCGCAAAGGCGTGCTGCGAATACACAGCGGATTTGGCAGGCGTTAGAAAGGTGCGCGCTGCCAGTTCCAAAATATCGTTCGAACCGTTGCCCAACACAATTTGCGCGGCGTCCACGTCAAATTTACGCGAAATAACGGCTTTCAAATCAAAGCCCGCACCGTCTGGATAAAGCGCTAATTCAGGCAACGCTTTTTGAATCGCCGCCAGCGCTTTTGGGCTCACGCCAAGCGGGTTTTCATTTGACGCCAATTTAACGATGTCCGCCTCGTTCAAGCCCAATTCACGGGCTAATTCGGGCGTTGGTTTGCCGGGTTGATACGGGGCAATGCTAGAAATATAGGATGGCGCAAGTGCAGTTAGGTTTACAGCATTCATTACAATAATCCAATATGTTTAAAATTAAATTTCCGCTGCCGGATAGCTTCCCAACACCTTCACATAACCCGCCACTTCGCGCAGCTCAATCAACGCCGCCGCCACATCCGGATGCGCCTGATGGCCTTCAATATCGACAAAAAATAAATATTCCCACATCGCCACTTTTGAAGGTCGCGACTCAAATTTACTCATCGACACCGCACGCTTCGCAAACGGCGTGAGCATCTCATACACTGCCCCTGCGCGATTCGGCGCGGATAACACGAGGGATGTTTTATCGCGCCCAGAAATTACTGGCGCATAATCGCCCAACACCAAAAACCGCGTGGTGTTGTTAGGCTCATCTTCAATATTTTGCGCGAGCGTATTTAGCTTGTATTCCGAGGCTGCCATTTCGCCCGCCACCGCCGCCGTACCCGGCTCAAGAGCCGCACGGCGCGCGGCTTCAGCATTTGATGCCACCGCCACGCGCTCGGCATGCGGCAGATGCAAATTAAGCCATTCATGACACTGCGCCAACGACTGACCGTGCGACATCACCCGCTTAATGCTGGCGTAATCGGTGCATGAATTACTCAACAAATGATGGTGAATACGCAGCAATACTTCGCCACAAATATGCAAGGGCGTTTGCGGCATTAAATCAAGTGAGCGCCCCACTGCCCCCTCAGTCGAGTTCTCTACAGGTATCACGCCAAAATCAGCCGCTTGCGATTCCACCGCCCGATAC
>JAYUOW010000016.1:0-6707 GCA_043760555.1 Betaproteobacteria bacterium | reverse complement strand
GCTCACTTCAGCACCGGGGCCGCCGACTAAGGCTGTGGTCTCAACCTCAAGACCCGCACGCTTGAGTAGCGTACGCGCTGGCTTTAGCACTTTGGTAGATGCGGCCGCATGGTAATGCAGCACCATTTCGCTGCCAGCGGCACTGGCCACGCGCTGAGAAACGGGATGCTGCACGTTAACTAGCGTGATGTCTGGTTGCTGTTTAATGAGCGCAGTACGAGACGCGATGAAGTTCAATGCAGATTCGCTAAAGCTGCTACCGTCGATGGGCATGAGAATTTTCATAAATTTCCTTTGTGGGTAATTCGTTGTGAACGATCAATTTTTTCTTACTAACTGCGACGTGCGTTGCGTCCTAACCTTGCGCACGGTGCTTCACTAGCGTAACGGGAATCGTTGCAGATTGCAGTACGGCTTGCGACACCGAACCTAACAACGCGCTGCGCAAAGCGCCTCTGCCGCGCGTGCTGATGATGATTGCACCGCACCCGAATTCCTTGGCGATATCAAGCAGCATAGCGGCCGGTTCACCCGACGCGATTTTGCGTTCAAACGGGATTCCTGCCGCATTGAGCAATGCCTCGGCCTCTGCGAGCGCGCGCTCACCTACCGCGCCGCTAAGACGGTCGACTAGACTCACGTCTGTAGGCAGCAACTTTTCATAGCCGTAAACAGGGTCTTGCACGGTTGCTATTACGATGTGCGACCGTAGGCCTTGTTGCTGTAGATATATGGCATGGTGTAGCGCGTCAAGCGCGCGTTCGGAACCGTCAAGCGGGATGAGAATTTTCAAAATAAGCTCCTTAATTTAGGTAAAACCAATCAATCAAAAAACAGCAATCCAATCGATGCATAGGCCCAAACCAATTGCTAAATTGCCAAATTGCATTAACACGCTATCAATGGACAGGTTTTTGAACCCCCGCAGGCCGCACCCACACAAAGACGCCCATTGCGACTAGCGAAACCGCAGCCGCCAAACCAAAAGTCGCATCGGGTGCGACAAGCCAAAGCGCACCGGCGATGAGCGATGCGGGTAAATAGAGCATGCCGGTGATGGCGTTGTAAACACCGATTGCAGTAGCGCGACGTTCAGGTTCAAGATCAGCAATGAAGGCTTTGCTTTGTGAATCTTCGATTGCATAAAAAATGCCGTACACCGCGAATAACACAATTATTTGCCATTGGCTGGTGACGAAAATAAGCGCCAAATTTATCAGGCCAAAAAGTGCATAGCCAAGCAGCACAATTCGGCTGCGCCCAAGCCGATCTCCCCGATGACCAACGATAGGCGCTGCAACCACGCAGGTGATGTTGAACAACGCATAGAGCAAAATCGTGTCGGTAATGCTAAAGCCAACAGCGTGAGCTTTCAGCATCAAAAAACCTAAGCTGTAATAGGCCAGCGCAAAGATACCCGCCGGTATTAAAAATCGCTTGAAGCTAGGATGCAACAGACCCCAATTTTGGCGAATATTTTCATCTGCGCGCGGTTGACCGGGCTGCTCTTTTACGTAGGCCAGCACCACGATAGCGAGCAGTGCTGGCCCGAAAGCAACCCAAAATAGCACGCGATAACCTTCTGCTGTTTCACCAAGCCACGACAACAGCGCGTAGGCGATGAGCGGGCCTAGTACGCCACCCATTTTATCGAGCGCCTTGTGCACGCCGAAGGAGAATCCTCGGGTTGCAGGATCAGCGATTGCGGATAACCATGCGTCGCGTGGTGGTGTCCGAAAGCCCTTACCAAGCCGCTCAATCACTCTAAATATACCTAAGCCAGTGACGCTGGTCGAAACCAGCAGAATGGTCTTCGCGAGGGTAGAAAAACTATAGCCTGCAATCACCAACACCTTGCGACGACCGCTGCGATCCGACAGCCAACCTGCCCAATAATTTAATGCTGATGCCGAAAAATCCGCCAGCCCTTCGATTAAACCAAGCAACGCCGTGGATGCGCCAGCAATAGTAGTAAAAAAAATAGCAAACACTGAAAAAATCATCTCAGAACTGAGATCCGTTAAAAAGCTTACCACCCCAAGTTTGAGAATATCAGCGGGCACGTTAAAACGCTGTTTAAGGCTTTGCTTGACGCGCGCAAAAAAACCAGCGCGAGTGACAGGTGCGCTCACAGCACACCTCGCTGGCCAATTAAAATCGATGTCATTGCGTGCTTACGCTTTATTGTGAATGTAAGTGCTGGGAGCGACGATGCGGCTATTTTTGTATTGCTAAGCTCGGTCATATTGCTGCTCTTAATCGATATTGATTGTATGGCGGTAACATGTACCGCCTACACCTCAACGGAATCACACCACCAAGGCTTCGCCTACCCAAAATAGCGTGTAGCGCTGCAGCATAACGGCGAAATATAAATATTGCCTGTAGTATGCACGGCCTATTGGCGCAGTTATTGATCTACATCATCATCGGTTGCAGATATATTGATATTCTCTAAACTGTGAGCCTACTAAACAGCATGAATCACTTAGAAAAACACCGTACTCAACACATCGGCTGGCTGCGCGCTGCCGTGCTGGGTGCTAACGACGGTATTGTATCTACGGCAAGCTTGCTGGTTGGCGTGGCTGCTGCCAGCGCCAGCCAAACAACACTCTTGCTGACCGGCGTTGCCGCCTTGGTTGCGGGGGCGATGTCGATGGCGGCGGGCGAATATGTGTCTGTGCATTCGCAGGCTGATACGGAAAAAGCCGACTTGGCGCGCGAAAAAGCGGAGCTTGAAAAAAATCCTGACGCCGAGCTGCGCGAGCTTACGAGCATTTACGCTGCACGAGGATTGTCCCCAGAACTTGCACGGCAGGTGGCAACCCAGCTGACGACGCACAACGCGCTGGCCGCCCACGCCCGTGATGAGTTGGGCATCTCCAGCGCCTTCAGCGCTAAACCCTTGCAGGCGGCATGGGCATCAGCGGCAAGCTTTGCCGTGGGTGCCGCGTTACCGTTGGGTGTAGCTTGGCTCGCCCCAATCGCCAGCGTGATCGTGTGGGTGGCCAGCGCATCGTTGCTAAGCCTAGCGCTACTGGGTGTATTGGCGGCCCGCGCCGGTGGCTCAGCCATCGCGCCAAGTGTTTGGCGCGTTACGTTTTGGGGCGTGTTGGCGATGGCAGCGACTGCGGGTGTTGGCTGGCTATTTGGTGCAACAGTTTGAATTTATTAAACTAATGAGGTGCCGCGTGATTTTAAAAATACTATTTATGATTACTGCCGCCAACATTGTCGCCTTGGTGGTGGCGATTGTTTACGGGAATTCTCGCTGGGATGCGGGTACAACTCAATTGCGCAAAAGATTGGACGGGGCACAGGACAAACAAGCTCCACAGTTTTTTAGCACCAAAGAACTTGAGGGCCTCCCGGCTCCAGTTAAGCGCTATTTTTCGACCGTGCTAAAAGATGGTCAGCCAATCGTGACGGCGGCGACGGTCACGCACCGCGGTACCTTTAATATGGGCGAAACCACGGATAACTGGAAGCCTTTTAGCTCAACGCAACGCGTTATCACCAGCCGTCCGGGTTTTGATTGGGACGCGCGCATAATAATGTTTCCCGGCGTTGCCGCACACGTTCACGATGCCTACATTGCCGGTTCTGGGCTGTTGCAAGTGGCGATTTTTGGACTAATACCGGTGGTTAATATTGCCAACAGCGCTGATTTATCGAAGGGTGAATTCATGCGCTTTTGCGCTGAAGCAGCTTGGTATCCCACGGCACTGCTGCCATCTCAAGGTGTGGTTTGGGAAGGCATTGACGCGCAATCTGCCAACGCCACGTTTACCGACGGCAACATCATCGTAACGCTGCGTTTTAGCTTTAGCCAAAATGGGCTAATAGACACCGTACTCGCCGCATCGCGCGGTCGTTTAATAAGCAGCAAAATGACCTTCGCGCCGTGGCAAGGGCGATTTTCAACCTATGCAGAACGCAGCGGGATGCAGGTGCCGATGGAAGGCGAGATCGCATGGCTGCTGCCGGAAGGCGCAAAGCCATACTACCGTGGCGTGATGACCGACGTTAGCTATGTTTTCGCGAAATAGCCATTGCGTTCAATCGCTAAAGCGCGTGGAACGCTGGCATCAAAACAGCGGTCGCACAAAATATGGTGGCGATTGGGTTTATTGAAATGCAGTTTCAAACCACGATTTCATCGGCTGAATGGCTCATCGCAGGTGCGCCATTCAGCGCTATTAAGCGTGGCGGTACACTTCATCATGACGCGCATGATGTGGCCTTAAATGAAACAAATAGCAGGCGGAGGTGCTGCCATTGCCGAACAAATGGCACAGCTGCGTGCCATGAAGCCTAATGAATGGAAGCTGTTATTCCATTTCTACATCAAAACAATAATTATTATTGCAAATCTCAAAATTTCGTCGTTCCCGTCGATGGGGACACCATACGGTGCGCAGGCGGGAATCCAGCGGCTTTTGCGGACGACACTGGATTCCCGCCTGCGCGAGAACGACGGTACGTCGATGTTTTGAGTTACCGCACTATTGATAGAGAAATGGAATTACTGATCGTGCTGACACTTGCGATGCCGTAGCTAGCCAATTGTGCATATGGCTCGTACGATTTGCGTGGCGGCGCATACGGTAATCCAAATTTTAGAACACAGTAGGACTAGGACTTACGCGCCACTTTGGTAAAACCACAGCACTTTCTACTGTGTTCACTTGAAGTTTTTTACAAAATTGGCCACCAATTTAAGCCGATCACACTGCTTGAAGATGCCCTAAAATAGGGCTTCTTCAGGCATTTTTTGTGTACGCTAGGGACAGAGAAAAGCTTCAAAGTTAGCTTTCACTGGCGTTGTCTACCGTCGTTTGCAAAAATGAATTTTTTTGGTAATATCGGTTTGTTGCGCGTACACTCATTTTGGCAATTACGTTTTTCAACTACGTTCACTCTTCGATCTACGCTGCAATTTGACTTCACACTTCGGAATCGACACGCTATGAACGACGCTACCAGTGCAGTGACACCTTCGCACGCTACCGCACCAACGCTGCCCGTTGATATTCACCACTTAAAAGCTGCGTGTGCAAAATGTAGTTTGCGTGAGTTGTGCTTACCGGCTGGACTTACGTTGCATGAAGTGGAACAGCTGAGCGAGATTATTTATGCACGGCGCAAAGTGAAACGCGGCGAAGCGATAATCCGTGCAGGCACCCCATTTACGGCCTTGTACGCGGTGCGCACTGGTTTTTTTAAAACTTCCGTACTGGCTGCCGACGGGCGCGATCAGGTTACCGGGTTTTCGATGGCAGGTGAATTATTAGGCATGGATGGCATCGGCGATGACATTTATCAACATGATGTAATCGCACTTGAAGATAGCGAAGTGTGCAAAATTCCATTTGATAATTTTGATTCGCTGGCGCATGAAATCCCGTCGCTGCAACGGCATTTTCATAAGGTGATGAGTCGTGAAATTGTGCGTGAGGGTGGCGCGATGATGATGCTGGGCGTGATGAAAGCCGATGAACGGCTGGCTGCGTTTTTACTCAACTTATCGCAGCGCTTACACGCGCGCGGCTACGCGCCGCTGGAGTTTACGCTACGCATGACGCGCGAGGAAATCGGCAGTTATTTAGGGCTAAAACTCGAGACCGTGAGTCGCGCTTTTTCTAAATTTCAAGCCGATGGTATTGTTGAAGTAAACCAAAAAATGATCCGTATTATTGATGTGGAGGGCTTACGCCATATCTACGCCCACCACACCTAAGTTGCCCATTAAAGCTTCGCCGTTGGTGGCTGTTCGGCCTCCACTTTTACTGGTTTATCCACCTTCGTTACATCCGGCAAACGATGCGCAATGCCCTTGTGGCAATCAATGCAGGTCTTTTCGCCTGTAAGCAGCAGTTTACCGTGCGAAGCCGCAGCACGCGGGCTTTGGCGGGTGAAGTCCATTGAATCTGCGTTGTGGCAGTTACGGCATTCAAGCGAGTTATTGGCTTTCAAGCGCGACCATTCGTGTTGCGCTAATTCGAGGCGTTTTTCCACAAACTTTTCGCGGGTGTTGATGGTGCCAAACACCGTTCCCCACACTTCTTTTGAGGCCTGCATTTTGCGGGCGATTTTGCTAGTCCAATTGTGCGGCACATGGCAATCTGGGCACGTCGCGCGTACGCCGGAGCGATTGCTGTAGTGAATCGTGGGCTGTAGTTCTACAAACACGTTGTCGCGCATTTCATGGCAACCGACGCAAAATTTTTCAGTGTTGGTGGCTTCCAACACCGTGTTGAACCCACCCCAAAAAATAATGCCCGCCACGAAGCCGCCGAGGGTTAAAAAGCCCAAGCTAAAATATTTGCTAGGCCGTGAAAGTGTCCGCCAATAGCGGGTTCCCAACGATATGGCTGATGTAAATAGCTTCATTTTGGTGCCGATTTTTTGCGTGGTACCAGGCTTTTTGCGGCTTGCTCCGCGTCTATAAAGCGATTTTCAACCGGCGGTTTAATATCCATTTGCGATACATGGCATTGATTACAAAAATAGCGACGCGGTGAAATCTCACCCCTAAATTCATTATTGCGATCCATAAAATGGGTCACGCTTACCATCGGCGCTTGGCTTTCTGTTGTGCGGGTGCGGCCGTGGCAAGTCATGCACTGATTATGATTTTTATCAACCTGATAATTCTCAATTTGATGCGGTATCACGGGCGGCTGCATCGCAAAGGCACGGCC
>JAYUOW010000015.1:0-20483 GCA_043760555.1 Betaproteobacteria bacterium | reverse complement strand
GGTAACGTACACGGCCAATTCTCCCAGCGATGGTAAAAATCTTTACTTGCTGCGGTGAATCGTCAACCGAAAGAGGTGCTGCAATATTGCTTTGTGGTGCGGAGTATGGATTGCTGACTTCTGTATTCATGTTTATCCCCAAGGTTATTTTTTAAATGCGAATTTGCCACTACGATTAGTTACTATTTTAATTGTAGCGCACCGCAGTCGGTGGCCGACACATGCCCCACAGCTGCAAGTTATTTTGTTGCGCAAACGCGATGGCTAGGGATGTGGGTGCAGAAATGGTCGCGAGGGCGGGTATTTTTAACTGCACGCATTTGCGCACCAGCTCGACGCTGGCGCGGCTTGACATTACCGCAAATCCGCGCTGCGGTAAACTAATGGTGCCGATCAATTTATCCAGCGCATTGTGCCGCCCCACATCCTCCAAGACTGTCGTCAATCGGCCATCTGGCAGAGCCCAAGCGGCCGCGTGAAGTGAGCCTGTGACGGCGTTATTTGGTTGCATTAGGGGCAGTGCCGCGATGGCTTTTAAGACGGTGGTGGCGTGTAAACTGCCCTGCCATTTTTTGTCCAAAATAGGCTCGCCTTTAAACTCAAGCGCTTCTAAACTTTCCGCGCCGCACAGCCCGCAGCCGGTTGTGCCAGCTAGGGTGCGGCGCTTGGTTTTTAAGCGCGCAAAGCAGCGTGGCGAAATGTCCATTTGTACTTCTATGCCCATCGCTGTTGCAGGCAAAACTTGCGTCCCACGCCAATCAGCGCGGCTGTCGATGATGCCTTCGCTTAACGCAAAGCCGAGTGCTAACTCTACTAAATCACGCGGTGTTGCCATCATCACCGCGTGCGAAATGCCGTTGAACACCAGCGCGATGGCGGTCTCAGCCGAAACAAAGTCAGTGGCCGTAGTTCCTGTTTCGGCATCTATCTGCCAACGGGTAACGGCGGTGCAAATTACGGCGTCATTCATGGGTGTACAACGTGCGGTTTTAGCATGACGGGAATCGATTTAAATGCTGGCGTGCCCGCATTGAGTGCTGCTGAATCTAGCGGCACTAAAATATTGGTTTCAGGATAATAAGCCGCTAAATTGCCGCGTGGAATATCGTAGAACACGACCTTAAAGCCATCCGCGCGTCGTGTCGCGTCGTCGCGCCACACCGTTAAAATATCTACTAATGCACCTTCGGAGAAGCCCGAAATACGGGCGTCTTCAGCGTGTATGAAGACCACGCGACGTTGCCCATAAACGCCCCGATACCGATCATCAAAGCCGTAAATAGTGGTGTTGTATTGGTCGTGCGCACGCATGGTGAGCAGGGTAAAAATTACTGCGTTTAGATTTTTTTCGCGCGCATGATGCGTAGGCGTATCGGTGGGAATCGCATGCGCAAAAAACGACGCTTTTTGTTTTGGCGTGGCCCATACGCGCTCGCTTGCGGTGTTGCGCAGGCGAAAGCCGCCTGGGGTTTGCAGGCGCTGATTGAAGTTATAAAAATCGGGAAACACCGCTTCAATTTTGTCGCGAATTCGGTTGTAGTCTTCAGCTAACCACAGCCACGGAATCTGGCTGCGGCCGTTCAATACTGTTACTGCAAGTTGCGCCACAATGGCGGGTTCAGATAGCAAATGGGTTGATGCGGGCGGGTTAATGCCTTTTGAAATATGCACCATGCTCATTGAATCTTCTACCGTCACGCCCTGAGCGCCGCCAGCTTGTACGTCAAATTCGGTGCGGCCTAAACACGGCAATATCAGCGCTGCTTTGCCGTGGATTACATGGCTGCGATTCAGTTTGGTGGCCACGTGTACGGTGAGATCGCAACGCTGTAGTGCGCGCCAAGTTTGTGTGGTGTCGGGTGTAGAAGCAGCAAAATTTCCACCGAGGGCAAAAAACACGCTACCTCTGCCATCCAGCATGGCGCGTATGGATTCCACCGTATCCCAGCCATGCTCGCGCGGGGGTTCAAAGCCGAATACATCGCGCAGGCTGTCTAGCAGGGCTTGCGGCGGTTTTTCCCAAATGCCCATGGTGCGATCGCCCTGCACATTGCTGTGGCCGCGCACGGGGCATAGGCCTGCGCCCTCGCGGCCAATATTGCCACGCAGTAGCAGCAAGTTCGTCATCATCTGAATCGTGGCAACTGAGTGGGTGTGCTGGGTGATGCCCATGCCCCAGCAAAAAATCACGCTGTTGGCGGCGCAATACACATCACTGGCTGCGCGAATATCGGCTTGACTCAACCCAGATTCTTGGGTAATTAACGCCCAGCTTTCCGCGCGCACATCCTCACGCAACGCGCTCAATTGCACGGTGTGCTCGGTGATAAACGCTAAATCAAGCAGCTGCTCACCTGCCGCTTCGCGTTCCAGCAGATGTTTTATCATGCCTTTAACCAACGCTAAATCACCGCCAATTTTTAGCTGAAAATAATGCGTGCTGATTGTAGACGACCCATTTACGGCCATCTCCAGCTTGTTTTGTGGGTCACTAAAACGCTCTAGCCCGCGTTCGCGTAGTGGATTAAAGCTGACAATTTTTGCGCCGCGTTTGTGTGCTGCGCGCAGCTCGCCCAACATGCGCGGATGGTTGGTGCCAGGATTTTGCCCGAATACAAAAATTGCATCCGCTTTGGTGAAATCATCCAGCGTTACCGTGCCTTTGCCCACGCCAATTTGCGGGCGCAGCGCCACGCCGCTGGGCTCGTGGCACATATTAGAGCAATCAGGAAAATTATTGGTGCCAAATTGGCGCACGAATAATTGGTACAAAAACGCCGCTTCATTGCTGGTGCGGCCTGACGTATAAAAAATCGCTTCGTTGGGGTTTTTTAAGCCGTTTAAATGCTGCGCAATTAGGTTAAATGCGGCTTCCCACGCAATCGGCACATATTTATCTGATGTCGCATCAAACACCATCGGATGGGTTAAGCGGCCTTGGTCTTCAAGATAAAAATCGCTTTGTGCGGCCAGTGCCGTTACCGTATGTTGCGCAAAAAATTCCGGTGTGGTGCGTCGTGCGGTGGCTTCAGCCGCTACTGCTTTCACGCCGTTTTCGCAAAACTCAAACGATGAGGTGTGATTGCGATCTGGCCATGCGCAGCCGGGGCAATCAAAGCCATCCGGCTGGTTGGCCGACAACATGGTGCGTGCGCCTTTAATGGCAACTTCCTGCGCAAGAAGCGCGTTGGCGGAGCTACGCAAAGCACCCCAACCACCGGCTGCTCCATCGAAGAGTTCAATTTTTTGCTTACTCATTGTGCGTGCAGTCAAAAGCATTAAAGCTCAATTATGCCCGCAATGGCTCAGGCTAACTCAAAGGCGTAAGTGTGTTGCGTGGGTCTTGATAGAACTTGATTAGCTCGTCCTCTGGCAGGGCTTTGGCGCAGTAAAAACCTTGAAATTCATTGCAGCCTTCTGCACGCAATAAATCAAGCTGCTCTAGGCGTTCCACACCTTCTGCCACCACATTCATGCGCAGGCTGTGCGCCATGGCGATGACGGCACGGGTAATGGCAACGTCGTCGCGGTTGTGCGGCAAATCGCGCACAAATGATTGATCCACTTTTAAAGTGTGTACTGGAAATTGTTTTAGATACGCAAGGGATGAGTAGCCAGTGCCAAAATCATCAATAGCCAGTTTGAAACCTAGCGCACCCAAGTCTGCAAGCACTTCGGCGGCGCGGGTTGGGTTTTGCATCAACACGCTCTCAGTGATTTCTAGCTCGATCATTTTGGCGTTTACTTTTGCTGCTTTTAAAATCTGCGCGCAGTCTTCAACAAATCCCGGCTGCAATAATTGGATAGACGACAAATTCACCGACATCGTCATGGGCGGCAGCCCTGCTAACTCCCATTTTTTTAGCTTCTCAAACGCGGTTTTTAGCACCCAGCGGCCAATTGCAATGATATGCCCGCGTTCTTCGGCAAAGGCGATAAAATTATTTGGGTAGACCAGCCCTAATGTCGGGTGCCGCCAACGAATTAGCGCTTCGACACCGACTGCAAAGCCAGTTATTACGTCCACCTTCGGCTGAAAGTACAGCACAAATTCTTCGCGTTCAATGGCTAAACGTAAGTCGGCATCCAGCTTAAATTTTTCAACAGCCATGTCACTCAATGCAGGGCTAAAAATGCATACCTGCGATCGGCCTGCGCTTTTTGCGGCATACATGGCGATGTCGGCATTTGAAAGCAGCACCTCAGCAGTTTCACCGTGGTCTGGGCAAATTGCAATGCCGATGCTGGCTGAAAGCGCCACATCCTGGCCATCTAAGCGCATTTTCGGGCTTAGTGTCGCTAGCAATTTTTCGGCGATGGTGCGCGCTTGTTCGGCATCGTTTAGGTTTTCCAGCAGCAGCACAAACTCGTCCCCACCCAAGCGCGCGAGAGTATCGTGCTCCGTTACGTGCGACGAGAGCCGTCGCGTAATTTCACGCAATACGCTATCGCCTAACGGGTGTCCTAGCGAATCATTTACTTGTTTAAAATGGTCGAGATCAATAAACAAAACAGCGGCATGGCGCATATCTGTTTTTGAGCGCACTACTGCTTTTTTAAGCTTGTCGTCTAGCAAGCCACGATTGGCTAAACCGGTTAGCGAATCAACTTGCGCCATCACTTGAATTTTCGATAATGCCGTCATCAAGGCCGCGTTTGACTTCGCCATATGCGCGCGCATTTCGCTAATCCGCCCGCCAATTAAGGCGAATGCGGGCAGCACTAAGGCAAGGGTGAGCCATTGATACCATTCCAGATATACGTTTACCGTGCTGGGTTTAAACTGCATGAGTAAGTTGATTACTAATGCGTAGCTTGCCAACATAATCATGGTATTAAATAAAAATTGGCGGGTGTTGAATTTAAAAATACCAAACAGCAACACCACGAAACACATAAACAGCGGCAAGCTTCGATCGTGATTAAAGCTGTAGGCTAAAAACATCGAATATGCGATAGCAACGATGGTTTGAAAGCTCACCAAATTAGGATCGGTGAAGCGCAAATTGCGTTTGGTGACAAATACTGCGGCCAATGCGCTATTAAAAATAATGGCGAATCCGACCGCGAGCAGGGTAGGTTGCAGGTCGATTAGGTCAATTACGTAGGCAAGGCCTACGAGCGGCAGAGAAATGGCGTAGATGCACGCCACAATCAAAAAATGTTGTAGGTAGTTGGGGCTGTCGCCGGTAGAAATGACGGGTGAAAAACGTTTATTCATTAAATAACGCGGGCACTGAGATGAGTGGTAATTTGAACTTATTTATAAGCATACCTTGTGTTGCGTGAAAATTGCATAAAATATGACGACTTTTGCCATATGGTTTTTGGCGTCGATAGTAAAAAAGGCTGGAGAAACCCTGTTTTAGGGCATCTCCAGCCTATTTTCGGGCCGATAAAAGTTTACTGAGCTATAGCCTGCAACAGCCTAGTTGGGCTATTTCTGAGTCGCAACACTAGCTCACAATCGCGCGTTCGGGCGGTAGCACTTCCAGCGCATCAACCGGCGCAGGTAGCGCCAATGCGTTCAGCCCAGTCACAGCATATACAATCACCGGCTCGGTGCGTCCCTTCACTTTATGCTCGCCTAGCGGCAGGCAGATAATTTCTGGGTGTTCGCGCAAACCCGCGTGGGTGGCGTGGTTCATCAATATGTGTTGGCCGACGTCTTTGGTCATGGCCTCAAGCCGTGCAGCGACGTTAACCGCATCGCCAATCACGGTGTAAATACAACGCTCTAGCGCGCCAATTTGGCCTGCCACCACATTGCCGGTGCTAATGCCGATGCCGTTTTCGAGCGGAAATTCGCCAATATCGGCGCGGCGTTGGTTTAGCGCATCTAAGCGCACCCGCATTGCTAAGGCTGCCATCACGGCACGGTATTCGGTTTCGGGCGCGCTCACGGGGGCGCCAAAAATAACCACGATGGCGTCACCAATAAAGTTGTTCACGTAGCCGCCCCACGGCTTCACGGCTTCGGTCATTTCGGTTAAATATTCGTTTAAAAACGCCACGATGTCAGACGCACTCATGCGCTCGCAAATGGTTGAAAAGCCCCGTATATCGCTGAACAACGCCGCCACCCGAATTTGCTCGCCACCTAATTTTAGATCACCGCTCAACAATTTATCGCGCACGTCGGGCGACACTAAAGCACCAAAAATGCCACGTTCACGCTCACGCTCTAATACCGACTTGCTCATGGAGTTAAAAGTTTCAGCCAACTGGCCCATCTCATCGCGCGAATACACCCGGGCGTGGGCGTTAGCGTGGTCGCCACGGCTTAGCGCGCGTGCTGCTTGAATCAGCGAATTTAGGGGGCGCACTAACAGGCGCGCAAACAGCAGGCCCAGCAGGGTAAACACGGCTCCTACTAAACCCACCGTCAGCACTACTTTTTGAAACTGGGCTTGAATCGGTGCGGCAAAAAATGCCTCGGATGAGCTCGCAATTACCGTCCAATCGTTTACGCTCACTGGCGCATAACCCGCAATTTGCGCGTCATTATTGGGGCCTGAAAAATACCGAACATGGTTGGCGCTCTTTGATTTTATGGCGGCTTCACCCAACACATCAAGCCCTACGCTATCGATTTTTGGCAAGCGAAAGCGTTGGTCAGCGGCGATGGTGGCTTGGGTAGCTTCGCTTAAGGTGCTCAAGCTTTTATAGCGCATTGCGGGATCAGGATGGTAAATAACCACGCCGTCACCATCAATTACAAAGCCGATGCGCTCCTTGGTGGGGCGCTCTTCTTCAACAATGGCCGCAATCGATTTTTGCGTCACCCGTACCATGACGATGCCCAAAATTAGGCCTTCTTTGTTGGTTATCGGGTGGGAAATATTAACGCCAGACTTACCCTGTGCGGCACCCACCACCATGCCCGTCATAAACGGACGACCTTGTACCGCGTTAAGAAAATATTCGCGAAATTTAAAATTCTTGTTCAATGCCGAAGGCTCGGTGGACACCACCGATGTGCCTTCCTTATCCATAATAATCACTAGATCAACATCGGGATTTATCGACACATATTGCTGCATACGTGCTAGGGCTGACGTATAAGAAGCGGGCTTTTTTTGCTCTAATGCGGTCGCCAAAATAGGTTCGGCCGCAATGTAGGCCACCGTGCGCTGTGTGTCAGTCAAAATTTGCCCGATGCGTCCCGCGATGTTGTCGGCAATTTGGCGTTGACTGCGCAGCTCAATGACGCGTAATGCTTCTAAACTGCTAGCAGTGTTGTAGTATGCGGTGAGCAACATCGGCGCTAAAGACACCGCCAAAATAACAGCAATGACTTTGGTTGAAATAGCCCATGCAGCAGGGTTGAGCGAAAATCCACGACGATGAGTAGGAATCATTATTTTATTCTTTAAGAGAGTTTCGTGATTGTGATTAAGGTATCACACGAATTTAAATTGTGCGAGCATTTGCAGCGCTTGTTAACTGCAAAATTGCGGCCGTTAAAACGCTTTATTTTACTTAGCATCGCTGCTGTGGTGATGGCAAGTTGTGCAGGCGGCGTGGCCGAGTTTAATGGTGCCGATGCGCCCCAATTTGTGCCGTTTGCAGCCGACAAGCGCCCGCGCGTGGCGCTGGTGTTAGGCGCTGGCGGCCCACGTGGCTTTGCGCATGTGGGTGTGCTCAAAGTGCTCGAAGCCAATGGTATCGAAGCCGATTTAGTCGTGGGCGCCAGCGTGGGCTCGCTGATCGGTGCCCTGTATGCCAACGGCATGAAAGCTGGAGAGATTGAAAAAATCGCGCTCGACCTTGATCCGCTGCGCTTCATTGGGGTGTCGACGTCAGGTTTAGCAGGCAACGGTGGCGCGCTGCAAAATTTTGTAGCTGAGCAAACCGGAAATAAACCAATAGAAGGCTTCCCGCGCAAATTAGCCATAGTGGCAGCCAGACGCGACAACAATCAACTCGCCGTATTCACCCAAGGCAATACGTCAGCCGCCGTGCGCGCGTCCAGCGCGTCGCCAGACCGCTTCGCGCCAGTGCGTATCAAAGGCGTGGAATATCACGACGGCGACGAAGCCCAACCCGTGCCCAGCCGCATCGCGCGTGAACTGGGCGCGCAAGTGGTGATCGCGGTGGATGTATCCGCTTACCTAGAGCGCACGCCACCCTCGGTTCCCGAAGCATGGAAAAAGCGCGATCAAAAGCGCACTGCGCTGATTGCGACCGAGCGAAATTTAGCTGACGTGTTTATTCACCCTGACCTAGATTACTACGCCAGCATCAGCCACGCCTACCGCCTAAAGTGCATCGCGCGTGGTGAAGCTGCGGCAACGGCGGCATTACCGCAAATTAAGGAAGCGCTAAAAAAACTTGCGGCGGCGGGTAAATAGTTGTTTTTAGCGCTTTATTGGATGCCTGAAGATGCCCTAAAATAGGGCGTCTTCAGGCATTGTTTTAACGCAGTCCAGGCATGTATTTACACGCTTATGTGCACAGGTGCTGCGATGTGTAAGAATCACAGCGTCCACTTAGCCAACCATTGAGGCTCTCATGCAATTTATTCGCTGTCGCTATCACTACGTTGCATCTATTTTGTTTTCGTCATTATTTTCGGCGACGGCACTCGCAGATGCCACGATCACTACAGCAACAAATCCTGCAACCCCGACAACACTAAAGCGCCCCATCGCGCACGCTGATTTTGACGCGTGGCGCACCATTGCCACACCCGTGTTGTCGCGTGATGGAAAGTGGTTAGCGTATTCCGTACAGCCACAAGATGGCGATGGCGAATTGGTGTTGCGTGAGCTGGCAACGGGCAAAGAGCGACGCGAAACCGTGGGCGTTTTGCCACCGCCACAAACTGCACCCAATGAAGAAAACCCCGATGCGCCACCGGTGCCGCGCGCTATTCGCGTGGTATTTAGTAGCGACAGTCAGTATTTAGTCGCCAGCACATTTGCGTCAAAAGCCGATACGGTGGCCGCACGCAAGGCGCGTAAAAAACCAGCGGATATGCCCAAGGGCGGCTTACTGATTATCAAGCTTGATGATGCACAAATGCACCGCGTAGCGGATGTAAAGAGCTTTCAAGTGCCGCTGAAGGGTGGAGCGTGGGTGGGCTATTTGAAGGAGGCTAAGGTTGAGCCGCCGAAAGCACCGGCTGCCAAAGCCGATGAAAAAGCCAAACCTGTAGATGTAGATTTTGAAGATCAAACCCGTCCGCCACGTGCGGCCGCTACCGCAGGTGCGGCATCTGCCGACCCCGACGCACCAAAGAAAGACTACGGCACCGAGCTGGTGCTGCGCAATTTAGCTACCGGGATTGAGCGTCAGTTTGCCGATGTATTAGAAACCGCTTTTGCGCGCGATGGTCGCACCTTATTGTTTAATGTTGCTTCCAAATCGGAAACCGATAACGGCATGTATGTAGTGACCCCGCATGAAGCGGCTGCTGCCGTTCCACTGTTAGTTGGCAAGGGAAAATACACCAAGCTCGCGTGGAATCGGGAGCAAACCCAGGCGGTATTTTTAAGTGACCGTGACGATGTAATGGCGGATGTAAAAGATCGCGTTGCGCAGTTTAAAGTGTATCAATGGCCGCGTGGAGCCCCCATTGCTAATGTGCTGTTGACGCCCGTATTTAAAGGGTTTCCAGCAGATCATGTGGTGAGTGATAAAGGGGTATTGGCTTATACTCGCGATGGTAAAAAGCTATTGGTATCCGCGACGTTACCGGGCAAGCTGCCGCGCAAAACGGCTGATTTACCGACGGATGATGTCAAAGTAAATGCCGACTTATGGCGATGGAATGATGATGTGGTGCAGCCGATGCAAAAGGTGCGCGCAACGCAGGATAAAAACCGTAGTTATCGCGGCGTTTACGATTTTGCTACTGCCACTTATGTGCAGTTGGGTGATGAAACCCTGCGCAATGTTTCGCTCAGCGATGACGGTCAAGCGGCAGTTGGCACCGACGATTCTCCTTACCGTAGGCTCGTGGATTACGTTGGAACTTTTAACGACATTTATGTGATTAACCCTGCCACCGGCACGCGTAAATTGGCACTAAAAAAGCGGCTTGATTCCACCAACATCGCGCCAAGCCAGTGGGCACCCAATGGAGCGCGCGTGCTGATGTTTGTCGATAAAAATTGGCAGGTGCTTGATACGAAAGACGGCAGCGTTAAAAATTTAAGTGCTGGCATAAAAGTGGCGCTGCAAAATGAAGAGCATGATCTCACCACCCCTGCTTCAGCGTACGGCACCGCAGGCTGGACGAGCGATAGTCAATCAGTGTTAGTGTACGACCGGTTTGATGTGTGGCAATTGTTTGTGGATGGTCGCCAGGCTCGCAACCTTACCCAAGGTGCAGGCCGTAAAGCCGCGCTGCGCTTGCGCCTTCAGCCTATTGAGCCGATTGAAGAAGATATTGAGGAGCGCGGTATTGACGTTAAAAAACCGCTGGTGCTGCGTGGTGAAAACCTAAACACACGCGCCACTGGTTTTTATCGCACCACTTTTGTCGGCACTGCACCGCCCCAACAATTGCTGGCCGGGGACAAAAATTATCGCTACCTTGGCCGTGCATTGGATGCCGATGTGCTGCTGGCAACGGCGTCAAAGTTTAATGAATTTCCAGAGCTGCACACCACCAATGCTAACTTTAGTAATATTGAAAAAATAACCAACATCGGCACGCAAATGGCCGCCTACTTGTGGGGCACGGGCGAGTTGATGGCGTTTAATAACGCCAAAGGGGTACCACTCAAAGCAGCAGTATATAAGCCTGAAAATTTTGACCCAAAAAAGAAGTATCCGCTGATGGTGTACATCTATGAACGGCTTTCGCAAGACGTCCATAGTTTTGTAAACCCCACTCCGAGCAATGGGGTAAATCGTTCGTTATACGTGAGCAACGGCTATGTAGTGCTCATGCCAGACATTGCCTACACCATTGGCAGGCCCGGTCAAAGTGCGATGGATGCGGTAATGCCCGCCATTGATAAATTGGTAGCGCAGGGCTTCATTGATGAGAAAGCCATCGGCATTCAAGGCCATTCGTGGGGCGGCTATCAAATTGCGTGGATGGTGACGCAAACCAATCGCTTTCGCGCGGCCGAAGCGGGTGCGCCCGTGGGCAATATGACCAGCGCCTACTCCGGTATTCGCTGGGGCTCGGGCATGCCAAGGCAGTTTCAGTATGAGCAACAGCAAAGCCGAATAGGCAAAAACCTGCAGGAAGCCCCGGCGTTATATGTAGAAAATTCGCCCGTGTTCTACGCGCAAAAAGTGAAAACACCACTGCTTATTTTGCACAACGACGCCGATGACGCCGTGCCGTGGTACCAAGGCATTGAGCTATTTTTAGCCCTTCGCCGGCATGAAAAAGAAGCATATTTGATTAACTATAATGGCCAGCTGCACAACCTGCGTCGCAGAGCGGATCAAAAAGATTTTGCGTTGCGCATGCACCAATATTTTGATCATTTTTTAAAGGGTGCTGCAGCGCCGGATTGGATGACGAAGGGCATTAGTTACAACGAGCGAGATGAGGAGAAGGAACGGTTTGGGGCGGTTGGAACGAAATAGTGCCGATCGTTTATGTGCAATAAAAAAGCCTTGCTGGCGCACCAGCAAGGCTTTTTACTTTGTTGCTTGCGACTTTAAATTTACTGCTTGCGCTTTAACTGCATAGCGGCAATTCCCGCCATCATCAACGCCATCAAAATTAGCGCCCATTCGGATAACGTTGGCACAGCGTTGGTGCCTACTGTGGCATTAGCAGACTGTAACTGGCCGCGCACTGCGCCACCCGGGTGAGCGGCAGTATGGATGTTGATATAAAACGCGCTAGGGTTGGCAATAATATTATTGGCAAGCGTCAACGTGATCACCCTAGACCCGCTCAGGCGCGCATCAAAATCAACCACAACGCTGCCGTTTACCCCTGCTACCGCGTTATGAATATGTGCAAGCGTTGGGGTGTCCACATTGGTGGTGGTGAAGTTCCATGAAATAGCACCGGTTACAGGGTCAATGGTTACCGCTGCCGTGCCGGTTCCGTCTGGGTCACCACTGGCTACCTCGTTGGCACCAGAAAGCGTTGAAACTAAATTTACCGGTAACGCCAAACCTGTCGCACTAAGTTGCCCGCGCACCGCGCCAGTAGGATGTTCAGAGGTGTGGACGTTTATATAGAAGCCAGCAGGGTTTGCCGCAATTTGTCCTGCAAGTGTTGGTGTCATGGTGCCGCTACCAACCAACTGCGCAGTAAAATCAAACACTACGCTGCCGTTTACGCCAGCGGCGGCTTGGTGAATATGGGCGGCTGCGATGGGTATCAAGATATTGAACGCGGCAATATTCCAGCTTACCGCACCCGTCGTGGTGTTGATGTTTACCGATGCCCGACCGGTCCCATCGGGGTCACCGTTAGCAACTTCGTTCGTGCCGGCCAACGCCGAAAACAAGGTGACAGTTTGCGCGCTTGCCACAGTAATTACGGATGCAAAAAACAAGGCCAGCGCTGATGCTACAAACCGAGTGACAGAAATTCTCATGTTGTTATCTCCCTAGTTGTTACTGTTTAACGGATCTACCCAGTGTCAAAAATGCGGCAGTGCACCATACAAATTTACACGCACTAATTTATGCCTGCCACTACAAAAATACAAGTAAATTAAGCGGTTTTTGGTGTCAGATTTATAACTGGCGCAGCGACCATGCAACACTTTAATGCGCTACGCCGCGCTGCGCTATTTGGATGTTCCACACAATCCTTAGTTTTTAGATAAGCGCATGAAGCGGTAAGGTTGCGCGGGCGGTACCCTAAACGCAAACCGGCCATCGTCGAGCACACCCGATTCTTGATATTCCAGTGACCCGTCCGCACGCAATGTCACCCGCGCATTGATGCCCATGCGGCGGCCAGACGCGGCCGTGATGCTGCAGTCTTTCGCCGTAATCTCGCCGGTGAAAGTGGTAAAAGTTTGGATGAAGTAAAGTGCGCAGGCGTTGCCATAACCACGTAAAGCCTCGGGGCGCAGATCGTTAAAATTAGCGCTGTTTTCAGTCCATGGTTTGCCGTCCATAAATGCATAAAAATCCATGCGCACCACCTTGTTGGCATCGGTTTTAAATGACCAAATGCGTTGCCGCGAAATAGCGCCCACGGTGCCATCGGCGGCTTTGTTGCGCCATTCTAAGTACAGCACCCTATCGCCAATGGCAGGGGCTGTGATCGGTTTGAAAATAGCGTGCTGCAAATCTAGCCAATCACCGTTTACCGATGGCGGAATTTTGAGCGTGTCGGCGGTTACGCCATATTGCGCGCCATTATCCCATGTGCCGGAGAGCGCCGTAATTAGGGCGTCTTCAGCCTGTTCTGCAGGCTTGCTTTGGGTGGCGCAACTAAACAATGCGACGCACGCGATGACTGCGGGCGCACGTATAACCCAGGTGGCTTTGCGCGCGTAGGTGGTTTGGTGTTGTACTTGCGGCAGGGTAAATGTGGGCATTGCTTTGCTTTCGTGGCTAAAAGTTGATGAACTACAGATGAAGTGCGTGCTGTAACCCAGTGGTTCCAGTACACCGGTTTTGCATCAAAGATATACTGCAAAATTGGTAATCAACCCCAAGCCATCATGACAGTGAATCACAAAAAAATAAAGCCACAAAATGCGGCGGCGCAAGATTTAAAATCGCGCGCTTACAACCAGCTGCTCAATTTTTTTAGGCTAGAGGCCTTCGGCGGTATTTTACTGGTCGCGGCAGCTGTGGTTGCGCTCATCGTGGCGAATTCACCCGCAAATGCCATGTACGAGGCGACACTTAATTTTGTCGTGCGCATTGGCATGGCCGACTTCGCGATTACCAAGCCTTTGGTGCTGTGGATCAACGATGGCTTAATGGCGCTGTTTTTTTTACTTGTGGGCTTAGAGCTAAAGCGCGAATTTGTAGAAGGGCAGTTTGCCGACCGTAAACAAGTGCTGCTACCGGCGTTGTGTGCCTTGGGCGGCATGGTGGTGCCGATGATGATTTATGCGGCGTTTAATTTCAACGATCCCGTGGCGTTAAGGGGTGCTGCGATTCCGGCGGCGACCGATATTGCGTTTGCGTTAGGCATACTTTCGTTACTCGGTTCACGCGTGCCGGTATCGCTAAAACTATTGCTCACTGCCATTGCGGTGGCCGATGATTTGGGCGCAATTATTATCATCGCGCTGTTTTATACAGCGCAACTTTCGGTGTTGTCGCTAAGCTTGGCGCTTGCGTGTATTGCAACGCTGGTGGCGATGAATCAATTTGGTGTGATGCGCCTAAGCGCTTACCTGTTCGTGGGGGCGCTGATGTGGTTGGCGGTGTTGAAGTCCGGTGTGCATGCAACAATTGCTGGTGTGGTGTTGGGGCTTCTCATACCTCTTAAAAATACCACCATCGGCACCGTGCGCCCATCAGAAACGCTAGAGCATTTCCTGCATCCTTGGGCGGCGTATTTTATTTTGCCGCTGTTTGCGTTTGCCAATGCGGGCGTATCGCTTGAAGGCGTGCAATGGAAAAATTTAAGCGATGTCGTGCCGTTGGGTATTGTGGCGGGTTTGGTTATTGGTAAGCAAGTGGGGGTGTTTGGTACGGCGTTTATGTTGCTAAAACTAAAGCTGGTGCGCATGCCTGAAGGCCTAAATTACATGCGGCTTTGGGGGCTCTCGATGCTGTGTGGCATTGGCTTTACGATGAGTTTATTCATTGGTTCTTTGGCCTTTGAAGAGCAGGGCGAATTGCTACAGGCAAGCTATCGATTAGGGATTTTATTGGCATCCCTTATTGCGGCAACCATGGCCTATTTATTTTTACGGTGGCAGCTGAAGAAGCCCGTTTAATAAGCATCTACAGCATAATTTAACCGAAAAAAAGGCGGACATGCAATTGCATGTCCGCCGGCTCTCAAGCATTAAATTAAAGCGAATTCTGGCAAGCCAAAATGCCCGCTTCGCCACCTACAGTTTGCAACAACGCATTGGTGTTTGCCTGCATTTGCGCTGCAGTCTGTGGCCATGCATAGGTGTTGCTAGAAAACGGAAACGATACATACAGTACCGTGCCGCTTGGTGCACCGGAACCATTGATGGGGCTAGGGTTGGTGCCGCCCAATAAGGTCGCAAGCTTAATCGACATTTCGCCTAAGTTTGCGGCCGCAGGGCCAGTTTCAGCCACGACAAAATGCGTCTTCTTGGTAGTGTCAGCAAGGTTGATTGCAAAGCCTAAATCACCGCGTTTGCCCGTGCCAGTTTTAGCGCTAAAGTTGCCAGGAAATACGATGTAGGGAACCGTTGTTGAGCTAACGTAGCGGGTTGTATCAGTTACTGCTTTGCTGGAATCAACCAAGGACGTTTGCGATACGAAAAACCCTGCATACGTGCCGCTAGGCTGGGTGTACGGGCGATTGCTGTTGGTTGGATCAACCACCAATACATCGCGCCAAAAACTGGCGTTCGGCCAGCCGGCATTGGCGGGGCAATCAAGGCCTAATAACCCGCCGCTAGTCGAGCAAGGTTTGCCCACATCTGCTGGGTGATAGGCATTGGGTGCGCCGTCGGCATCAATTTGTTTGTGACTGGTTTTATAGATATAGGCACCGTTAGAATGCTTGCGTAAATTTAGGCCGTTGTAAGTGCTCCACGCGCCAAATTGGCAGGTAGCAGTAGGCGTGACGCACACGCCGTTTTGCAGCACTTGCGGTAGCACACACGTTGGTGTTGCAGCAACGATAGTGATGGTCGATGTGTCATTACCCAGTACGGCTCCGCTGGCATTGTATGACGTTGCTTTCATCACGCGGCTGCCGCCGGTATTCAGCGATGTGGCACGGTTAAACATGGTGGAAGCATCGGTGTAGCTGCCTAGCAACACGGTATCGGCAAAATATTCCACGCGCGTGGCGGTGGATACGGCCTTGGCTTGCATGGTGAAAGTGGCACCGGAATTGTAACTGGCACCTTCTGTCGGGGTAACGAGGGTGACGTTAGTGACAGTCACGGGCACGGCTTTGGTGGCCACGCTGGCGTTAGTTGAAAGTAGCGCATCAAAATTAAATGTGCGTGCGCCAATGGTGCCTACCACTGCTGGGTTGATGATGAATCTGCCCACGCCATCGCGCGTGCTGGTGCGGCCAATTTCGAAGGTTTCGGCCTTAAGCACCACTTGCGTCACCCGATCGCTGGCGGCCACTACCACTGGTGTGCCGTTTAAAAATTCAGCGTTAGTTTGCGGGGTGATAACGAGCATGTCCACCACAGTAATGCTGAAGGGCACGGTGGACACCAACGCGTTTGCCGCGTTGTAGCCGCGTGCTTCAAGGCTGCGTGCGCCCAAAGTGCTGAAGGTATAGCGTAGTGAAAAATTGTTTGCGCTATTAAGTGTGCCCAACGCAAACGTACCCGCATAAACATCCACCTTCACGATGTCAGTCGTTACGTTCGCACTGAAGGTCACGCCGTTGACCACGGTGCTACCCGCTGCAGGGCTGCTGAGTGTGACGCCTGCGGACGCCGCTTGCGCAATCAGTAAAACACTAACGACGAATAAAAATTGCAACGCACGCAAAAACAACGGTTGTTGCGCCTTGAAGTTGCTGGAAAAAATGGAATTCATTGAATGTCTCCCTGATGTTGTTGTTGTACTGGCCGAATGAAGAAAGGGTGTGCTTTAAATATGCTTTGTAGGTGGCTTAAGGCGTGCGTCAGATTTATTTAACAAACGAAACGAATTGCCTTGTGTTTACCCGTTGACTTTTTTTTCAGTGTGGTTCTATACTGGTTCCGTACTGGTATTGCACTGGTACGCAAGTGACAATAGCATAGGTTTTCAACGTTTGAGTGTTAAATAGTGTCGATGGGCTAAAAATTTCCGGCGCGTCCTATTTGATGATTAAATTTGACAAAATAGCAGTGTTTTTTAATGCGACCAAAATACTAACTAATTGATGTTAAACAACTTTATTTTTTCGCGTAAGATCATTTATGCCTTGGGTGTGGTCGCAATTGTGCTCGGCGGCATCTATTTTTTGGCGTTGAAATCTGAAAAAGTGGGCAAAATTGGGTTGGTTCCAGCGGCTGTAAATGCCGCAAATGCAGGTGATTTGAAGGCTAGTGCAAATGTTGCGGCGCAACATAATAAATTAACAAAGCCAAAGCATTCGCATTCAGTTTCGCCAGAATTAGAGCTAGTTGGCTCTGAGTATGTGGAATTAAGTAGTAGTTGGTTTGATAAGCCCAAGCTTGCTGCGCCGCAGCAATTTGTGGCAAGTAGCACATCAATTAGTGTGGATAAGTCGTGTTCTAAGCGTCCCGAAATGGTTTATCCGACACTTGAAAACTCAATTCGCAACGTGTTGGGCATTGACACAACACAAACGGTGCCCCTAGATGCATTAACGCAACAGGTTTCGCAGTTTTGGCATCACGACGGCTGGTACTACCAATTTAGTGCCACTTGGGAAAAAGACATCCCCGCAACCTATAACTTAGAACACTACAAAACTCGGCAAGCGGACTTTCAAAGTGGCGTAGAACGGATAGCGGTAAAAACCAGCGGCGTAGTAGATGCCCTAGCCATGGCCGCAAGAATTGAAGAAGTAACCACGGCCGCCGAAGCGCGCGGCGCTAAACGCGGCGCACGGTTAGTCCATATGTTGTTAGGTGGTTCGGAAGGCGATTCGCTACAAGATTTAAAGTTAAGCAACGGTAAACCGATGGCATGGATGTTTGGTTACGGCCACTGCCGATTGCGCACCGACGGCACCGCATTTTGTAAGTGTGTAGATCCAGCAACTGCAACCGAAGACGAACATCATGACCACAAGGTAAGAGATTAAAAAAATAAGGTAGTTCTAAAATCAACAATTTCCTTAGGAGATTCGCTATGAATAACAAGAAAAGTAGCATGCGGTGGTTAGGAGCAGTTTGTGCATTAGGGACAGCATCTTTTTTTGCAGCGCAAGCACAGGCGGCCATGTTGTATATTTCGGCCGATACGTTTTTAAAAGCCAACACCGGCCAATCATCAGCGCTTGCCGATAATCAAAAATGTGCTTTCACCGCAGGTCAGGCGATGGAAATTTCATCCATCGTTGACGGTGGCGCCGCCCACTGGAAAGTCACCACGCCGCGCAACTATGCAGGCTGCGGTATCACTACGGGTTTTATTTATCAGCCACACACATCCACGGCAGGCTTGTCAGTCACAGTGCACACCACGACATTCTTGAAGAAAACCACAGCGTCAGCGTCCACCTTACCTGCCGCTAGTAAATGCACGGTAAACCCCGGCGTGTATCCGCTGTCTGCAGCGCCCACAACAACGGCCAGCCATTATTCGGTAAACACCAAAACGCTGGCTCCGGGCTGTGCGTTTTCAACCGGTTTCTTGTTTACCGGTCACACCAATGCGGGCATTACGGTATTGAGTTTGGGTGATAGCACCTACTTAAAAACATCCACTGCTAATTCATCTACATTGCCCGCTGCCAGCAAGTGCTTAATCGCCAAAGCCAATTACGTGATGACTGCAGTGCCAACCACCAGCGGCGGTCATTACAATGTGGCATTAAGCTCGGCTCCTGCAGGTTGTGCGCTAACCGCAGGCTATGTATATTTTGAGCTCACCTTGCTCAACACACCGGCAGGCTTTGTAGTTGCCCCGCCGCCCACAGCGTATGACACACCAATGCCTAATGGCGTAGCCTACAGCGGTGATTTCAGCTGGTGCGTATGCCGCAACATCGGCACTAGCCCGCACATCGGTCAAGATTGGAATGGTCCGTCCGGTGCAGAATCATCTCGCGCAGTGGCCAACGGCACCGTGGTTGATAAAACCTTCGTTAACGGTTGCGGCCACTATTTGCTCGTTGAAGATACCAGTGGCGCAAGATGGCGTTACCTGCATTTGAACGCGAACAACTGGCAAATTGGCGACACCTTAACCAAAGGCCAATTCATCGGTAACCATGGCGACTTCCCAATTGTTGGCCAATGCGGCAGCGGCCCTCATTTGCACCTAGAGCGCCGTTCTGCGGGCGGTTTCAACGATAACGAAACCTTTAAAACTTGCCAGCTCGGTACCAAAACCTGTAACTTCAATCCAAACACACCGTTCCCAGGTGCTGGCACTGTATCGGCAAGCAAAGCGGCACCAGTTGATTTGGTCAGCGAAGTCGCAGCCACCGCCTTTATTGTTCCAGTACAAGCCGCCACAGCCGGTATTTGTCGCAATGATCCAGCCGATTACGCAACCGTATCTGACGCAACATTAAAAGCCTATCAGCTAAAAGGTTCAGGCTTGAATGTTAGCCGCAGCACCGCAAAATCAGCAGGTTACAAGCAGCTATCACTTTCGGCAGGCTTGGATGAGAACGAAGCCAACACCTGCGGCGGTGGTAAAAATTGCCTAGTGTCATGGCAGGTAGTGGCTGAAACCGCATCGGGTTTAAAGCGGGTATTCTTTGATGCTTCGCTGCGTAACCGCAAAGCCCAAGTGATCAACGCCGAGCAACTTTGCCTGCCATCCGATGCCACCGGCAAGTTGCATGTACTAGTGCGCGATTTCCAAGGCGCGCAATATCGTACGGCAGTAAATGTTGAGTAAAGATGGATTGCAGTAGTGTTTAAAAAAGCCCCGCGAGAGCGGGGCTTTTTTGTTTGGAGAATCGGCGCCGCACAAACCGAACTGCGATGAGCATCGGCGATGTGTAAATCGAACTATGATAAAAATCGGCGATGCGTGATTTGAACCACGATAAAAATCGGCGATGCGTGATTTGAACCGTGCTGCCTCTGTAGGGGCGCATTGCATGCGCCCTCATCGCCAATGGCGCTGCAAATATAGGCTGAAGAAACCCTAAAATAGGGCGTCTCCAGCCTATTAAATCCCTAAACTTTCTTCCGCTGCACCTTCTCATACGCCGCCAACAACTGCGTATGCATCTTGTTCGCCGCCCAGTGATAAGAATCGCTGCTGCGCGAATAAAACCACGCTGCCTCTGTAGGGGCGCATTGCATGCGCCCTCATCGCCAATGGTGCTGCAAATATAGGCTGAAGAAACCCCAAAATAGGCCGTCTCCAGCCTATCCAATCCCTAAACTTTCTTCTTCTGCACCTTCTCATAAGCTGCCAGCAACTGCGTATGCATCTTGCGCGCTTCCCAGTGATGAGAATCGCTGCCGTTCAAATAAAACCGCGCTACCTCTGTAGGGGCGCATTGCATGCGCCCTCGTCGCAAATGGTGCTGTAAATACAGGCTGAGGACGCCCTAAAATCGGGCGTCTCCAGCCTATTAAATCCTTAAACCTTCGTCCGCGGCACCTTCGCACACACCGCCAACAATTGCATATGCATCTTGCGCGCTTCCCTGCGATGAGAACCGCTGCTGCTCAAATAAGACCGCGCTGCCTCTGTAGGGGCGCATTGCATGCGCCCTCGTCGCAAATGATGAAGCAAATATAGGCTGAAGGCACCCTAAA
>JAYUOW010000014.1:0-20512 GCA_043760555.1 Betaproteobacteria bacterium | reverse complement strand
AGCTTCTTGCCGCGCGTGAAGTCCGTAATGCGTGCGCCGTGCTGTGCCATCACGATATCAGCGTGTCTGCGCAGCGACGCCTCAATAATCCACCATGTAGCCAACAATGCGTCAGCCAGCACGATGTCGCTCGCATCAAGATTGCCCAGCAAGTTTGTCAATAGGGATTGCTCGCCGGTACCCTTGCCTTCGCAGGCAGCAACTTGATAGGCGAGCACGGCACCGCTGGCTAAGCCAATGAGTGCGCCAATACGGGCGATTGGAAAGCCCAAGCCCACCTTTTGCTCACGACTTTGTGGGTACGCTGCTTGGTTACTCGGCGTATCAGGCATTGATACGGTTGTACCATCAAATATCTTGATGATACGTTGTTGCCAACGCCAGTGAGGTGGTGCTGCTGCCTCTAGTTGCGCACCCCAGTGCTATCGGTAGCGACAGCGGCAGGCGCTGCCGTGCGTCGCAGTAGGAACCAGTCGTCAACGCACTTGCTGGTTGGCCCCGAGCAATACGTTCTGACAGCCGTCGCCCCACCACATCTTGACACGCACCATCGGTCGATAGCATCTGGTTGATGAACAGCCGCAGTGTATCTAGCGGCGCATAGATACGCTCTCGGTGGGGAGGTAAATGAGCGCTTAGGGTCGCGGTCAAGGATTGGCCGAACGCGCGGTCAAGCGCGCTGTCATCGCCCTGCAAAAATTGTTGCCCAAACAACACTGCGTTGTGCCGCAACCGTTCAAGTTTGCTATCCTTCATGTGGGCTGACCTCCGATAGATGGTGGTTTTCGTTTCGCAACAAAAGATTACCATCTACTTGAGTGCTCAGCCCACCTTTTTAAGGGGCGAAATTGCTTAACCGAGTGCCATGAGGGTCAGACTCCATTTTTCGCCCAGAATTTTCGAGTCAACGGTTGAAGGCACCCTAAATACGGGTGTCCCGTCCACCGTGGACACGCCACCAAATACAGCCTAAATCACCGTTCTTTAAAAACTTAAATCACCAAACTTACCGGCAAAATGAAGCGCTATCGCTATTGCTACCGCAACCCCGGCGCACGCCCAATTGTGGCGTGCATCAAGATGAATAATCAGAGTTGCAGGTCTTAGATAGTAGGTCGTACTTAAATTTTTTGCTTGACAATAAATCGTTTAAAAACGAAAATAGTAGTATGTATGAAATTAAACATTATGTAATTACTGAGTCTGGAGTGGACGTATTTCTTACTTGGCTTGAGGCGATGAAAGATACGACGGCTAAAGTCGCAACAATTCGGCGCGTTGCACGAATCTAGTTGGGCAATTTCGGTGACCACAAATTTTGTCGCGATGGCGTCTGGGAATTGCGTGTAGACGTAGGAGCAGGCTATCGAGTGTATTACGCTATCGCAGGTGAGCAAGTCGTACTGTTGCTTTGTGGTGGAGACAAGAAAACACAAGTCACAGATATTGATCGTGCTTGCGAAAACTGGAAAATATGGAAAAAGGAGAATCAAAAATGAGCACGAGAAATCATGACGATGCAATGGTGGAGGCATATCGAAATGACCCAGAACTTGCCCGCCAAGTCATCAACACAATACTTGAGGACGGCGATCAAGGGGAGTTGCTTATCGCGCTACGACAAATGGCCAAAGCGTTTGGCGGAATTCAAAGTGTGGCGGAACAGGCTCAGCTGAATCCTACCCAACTGTACCGCACGTTGTCTGCTGAAGGAAATCCTGCGTTAAGTAGCTTTTCGGCAATCCTAAAAGCAATGGGAATGCGGTTGTCTGTGCGGGCGGCTTAGCAGCTGTCCTGTCGACTACCGTAATCAATAATGCCAAATACAAAACAATGATGGGTAGGACGCCATCTCCTCGCTCGGTAGCCCACAAACAATGTCTGAAGAAGCCTTAAATACGGGCTTCTCCAGCTTATCTCAAGTACGAAGCAAATCAACTAGCGCAGCATCAGCATTACTATTTCTTGAACACGTCCACACTTGCGGCTTTTGATTCACGCTCGTTGTAACCCATCGAAATTGCATCGCGAATACCGGGCACGTAGACTGTGTAATTTTTATAAGTCCCACCGCGCACATTGACAGTCGTCCAGCGCTTGCCGTCAATTTCGGTCCAGTAGTCAAATCCATTGCCCGACGGCTGCTCTTTGTGCACCATTGTTTTCCCATTTATTGGGCTGCGTACGCCATCAACGCGCAGCAAAAACACGCCGGGTGCGCCGACAACATCGGCCATGGTAATGCGCTCACCTTCAGGGCCTGAGTACACTTTGATAATGCCGACTTTCGCGGTGCCGATATCCACCACCGGTAGTTTTTCTTCAACTACTGGTGCTACAGCCGCCTCTTTTTTGGGTTCGCATGCACTGAGCTTGACGCCTTTGGTTACCAATATTGGGCAGGCATGTTGCGGCAAATAGCCTTCACCATTGGAGCTTGCGATTTCTTTCTCCACTACACCGCGCACCGCGCTAAAACATGCGCCACTTAGCAGGCGCCGCGCAATCGCATTCGGAGCCGCATCAGCGGGCATGGAAAGCCCTGAAACAATTGCTAAGCCCACATCTTCATCCGCACACTGTGCAGCGGCAGGCGACGCGCCCAATGCGGGCTCAAAAAACTGCAACGCCGCCCAGTGCTTGAACTGCAATCGAGCCCGCTTGCCAATCGCGAATAATTCTTTGGGATGCGTCTTTGCATACTTCTGCAATGGCTCCAAACAATTGCCCGTGTCATACCGATAAGTAGCCGCACATTTATCAAAATCTGCCAGTGTTTTGAACACGAGCTCGTCCTTGGCCAACGCGGTGCCCGAGAAACCCGCGACAAACGCGGATGCAACCGAGAGGTTGAGTAAACGTGCGGTGATGCGTAATGAGATTTTCATAAATGTGCGCTCCGTGGGTGCGTGGTTTAGGACAACAGTAAAAAATTAACGCATGAAAAATCAGCGTAAGAATACATATTAAAACATAAACTTGGCGTACCGCGCTTATAAAATGCTGGGCGAAACGCCTGCACCATATTCTCCGCATTATCGCGATGGAGGCACCCCGCACGGGTAATTACGCGTGAGGCACCATCAATATTTGTAGCGTATTGGCGGCTTCTTTTTGATTGATCGTGCGAGCCTCGACCATATTTTTATGAGGCCAAAGGCAATACTGAGCACCGGCAATGAATATGCGTTGGTAGAATGTGGAACCGCGCTGGGTTCTGCAACTAGCGAAAATCCTATCGTGGTGGAGCGCGTGCTTGTCGGCGATTTAGCGTATCTGCGGCTAAGGCCAATTCTGAATGCGTCTAATTTTTTTATACTGCCAGAATAGGGGTACGCGGTTGTGCCACCCTCAAGATTTGCATTAAAAGATGTGGTGCGCAACACGCCAAGCAAGCAGTAGCGAAGTTATACGTGGTAGTTGCTGTGAACGATGAAAGCGACCATGCGCTTCGGAATCCGATATTGCCTGTATATGCCCTAAATACGGGCGTTTACAGCAGGTATTTGGGTGTGTAAATTTGGACTTGTGAGCCATGCACGTAAGGTTTTTAAACTTAATAATCGTACAATTTTGAGCCGCACACTGACATGAACCTTGAAAATTTAATACTACGAATTTGGTTAATGCACTCTCGATGGCTTGTTGGTTTTATTGTCGTGCAATTTTTACATTTGCATGCGTACGCCGAAGTATTTAAATGGACCGACAAAGAGGGACGCACCCATTACGGTGATCGTGTGCCGCAAGACAACGTGGGTGCATCAGTTAAAAGCGCAAATGTTGCGAGTCCCACCGCGGCGGCCGAAGTGGAGATTGAACCTTCGGTCATGAAGTACTTCGATATTTATGGAAGCACACCGCGTGAATTGCAGGCGTCTATTTTGGTAAATGGCCCATTTAGCCAGCTGCTGCAACGGCATGTAAACGCCACTTGCGGCTGGGGGATCACCTGGAAATTTGATTACGCCCGTGACAATGGCCGATGTCGCATCAACAAATTCAAAATTACCCTTAGCACCGAAATCACGTTCCCGCGCTGGCAAAACCCGGAAGCGGCAGACGATGCCACGCGCGCTGTTTGGGCACGCGCGTCGAAGGAAATTCAAGTGCATGAGGACGGACACAAAGCCAATGGTGTAGAAGCTGCCAATGTTTTAGCGCGTCGACTCCGAGGCTTGCAGTCATTCGATAGTTGCGAAGCGCTGAGCGCAGAAATTTCAAAAGCGGGCAAGCAAATTTATGCTGAATACTCGCTGATCGATCGCGCTTACGATCGTACAGAAGCGCTAAAAATAAGGCGCGGCGGGCGCTTTGCGCCTTAAGAGCTGCAGGTCAACTCAACGGTGGTTGCCTGCAACTATCAAGCCAATTCTAAGCGGTGCTCAATCCGTTCAATGCGCTCGTTCATGCGGTTAAATGCGATTTGTTGCGCGGCGATTGAACTAGATAAATAGCCGATGTGTTGCAGGATAGGGCCTTGCACGGATTCAACTGCACCTATGCGAGTTTTTATTTCCTGAAGGTCGCGCTCGATTCGTTCTTGACCAGATTGAAATTTTTTGAGGCGTTCTAAAATCAAATTGTCTATATTTTCACTCATCGAAATTTCCTAGCTTATCGGTTTGGGTGAAGGTGTTGGGTGCGACGGTCGCGTTCTTGATTAAATTGATACACCCTTTAAAGGACTGTACCCGAACCCACTCTGAATGTGTATCGTAAGCCTGTTCCAATGCGGTATGAGCCTGAACAACCGGCCGCGGCGCGCCGCGCTTCCATCGTAGGCCGTCTCTATTTTCTATATTATGATTTTGTTAAGATCGGGTACGCTTCACTACCTTTTCATCAGCATATTTTGCGCCGCCAACCACGCCAGCATCGTAACGCAAGCCAAACCATTGTCGTAACTTTTGTAGGGTGAGCAACACGCTTTTGTGTGCCCACGCGGTGGTTTCATTACGACTATCGATCGTGTCAGCACCCGCCGCGTGGGCACGCTACGCTTTGCCGCACCCTACAAAAATTGGTGGCGGTGCACGAAGGTTTACGTTCAAAATCACATGGCTCGAAACCGTCCTTGATGCGCGGCACTTACCGCTAATTTGTCGGTTTTACCCTTCACGTGTACCCACATGCGGCCTGCGTCATCGCGACTAATTTTTTCAATCGCTTCTACTTTTACAATCGCGTTGCGATGGATAAGCCAAAATTTTTGCTCATCCATGCCGTCGCTAATTTCTTTTAGCGGCGTGCGGATGTGGGTGTCCATCGTGGCGGTGACAACGCGGGTATATTTATCTTGGCTTTGAAAAAACAGCACGTCATCAATCGGCACCATTTTTATCGCATCACCAATGCCCGCCATGATCCAACTTAAAGGTTCTTTTTTACCTGTGTTTTTTGGGTATTCCATGCCTTGAAGATACCCGTTTTTCGGGCTTCTTGGAGCATTGCCTAGTGTGGTTAGTTGCGTTTTTAGGCGGTTAATACACTCGTCAAGCCGATGCGCTACGATGGGTTTTAGCAGGTAGTCGATAGCGCGATGATTAAACGCCTCCACTGCATAATGGTCGTAGGCGGTGGTGAACACGATGTGCACGCCTAAGCGTTGCGCGTGTTTGGCAACTTCAATGCCGTTTACACCGGGAATGCGCACATCGACAAAAACCATGTCGGGCATAAGCTCGGTAATCGCATCAATGGCGTGCAAACCATCGCCGCAACGCTCGATAATTTTTAGCGCAGGCCACGCGCGCTGCAGCATGGTTTCGAGTTCTTCGCGTTGGGGGAGTTCGTCTTCGACGATGATGGCTTTATATGGCATTGGTCGCATGAGCCTTTTCGATTGGGATGATAATTTCTCCAACGACGCCTTTTTCAGCTTTGCCTTGATACAAATTGAACGATGCGGCGTCGCCAAATCTTGCCGCAATCTGGGCTCGAATATTGGCTAAGCCGATGCCGCTGGTAGCTTGTGGAATTAAGCCCGCGCCATCGTCACTTACGCGCACAAAAATTTGTGTTTCGTTAACCTCACCTACGCTTATTCGAATCGTGGTGCGCCCAAGGTTAGGCTCGGCACCGTGTTTTACCGCGTTTTCAACCAATGAAATTAGTAGCAGCGGTGGGAAGGGCGTTTTGCTAAGCCAGTCGGGCAGATCAAGGTGCACCACCAAGCGGTCACCCATGCGGTTTTTGATCACATCTAAATAAGCGCGCGCTATATTTACTTGCTGTCCAACGGTTGAAAGCGCTTGCCCGTCCTGCTCAGCGCGCATTTGTGGGATGGTTGCGCGCAGGTATTCCACGAGCGCATCAATACTCGCATGTGCTCGTTCAGGGTCTTGTTTTACCAGCGCCCGGACGGAAGCCAAACTGTTGAACAGAAAATGTGGTTCTACCTGCGCCTGCAAGACCGTGAGCTTCGACTCAATATTCAGTTTGTCCGCAATCGAGACTTCAAGCGCGTGTTTTTGCGCTAGGTCACTCATGGTTCCACGTTCGTGCACATACGCAAGGCCAGCATAGCCGCCGCCGAAGAGCAGGATCAGCACTATTTCCCATACTAAAACTGTCAAATTATCCCCAGACTTGTTTTCTCTTTTTGCTGCGTAGTTCTTGCCTTCACCAGCTTCGGCTCGGAGCTGTTGGATGTGCCCTTGGTTTATTTGGGCAACTTCCGGGTAAAGAGTATCGATTTGTTTTTCTAGGTAACTTGAAATGAGCAACGCCGCGATCATTCCTGCGCCTAATGCCTGCAGTGTTCTCAGAGTCTCCTTTTCAGTATTGAAAAAACGTTTGCGTCCAAAATGCGCGACTAACGGCGCTAAGCAAAACGTTACAGCCATGTGGCATGCGCTGACCAATAGATACCCAGCGCTTACATCACTGCCACCGCTTAATTTTCTTACACTGACGAACCAAATATATGTAAAAAGTAAGGACCAAAAAATCACCCAAAGGGTTCTGCGTATTACCCAAGGTTTACTAAAGACGGGAAAGCCACGATAGCTGGTAAAGCGCGCCGAGGACCTTTCGAATATCGCTCGGGACAGCGGCTGATCTAGTTCAAAAACGTGCTTGTTGTTATTCATGCTTGTTCCTTTTTGCCTAAATATAGCCCGAAGATGCCCGTATATAGGGTATCTTCAGCTGGTTCAAAATCTACCACTACTAACATGGCCAACATCGTTCCAGCGCAAATCATAGGCATATTCATCATCACTCCATATTAAATTAAGTTGGGTCAGTTGCGCTGACCTAAAACGCATCGTATTCGTTCGCGTTTAACATCGCAATCGCCTTGCGACAAAACCGAAAAATGCGCGATAAACTCGAAAAAGCTGCGATAACCGCGCCTGCATCAATCTCCTAAAGCGTCAACTTTAAGACTCGCGTTCGCGTTAGGCCTATAGTTGGTGTAATCTCTGAATCGTAAATCTGCAACGTACAAGCCACACCAATAACAACCCATCCAAACACAGGGGAACAACATGAAATTGAACTTTCAATCCGTAGCTGCAGTGGCAGCATTAACACTGGCAAGTGTTGCCGCACAGGCGGCAGAGATCACATTTTTTGAGCGCAGTGATTTTCGTGGGCGCACGCTCACTTTGCGCGGGCATACGCCTGACTTGAGCGCGGTTGGCTTTAACGATCGGCTTTCTAGTTTGGCGGTGCGCTCTGGTACGTGGCAGCTTTGTACCGAGCCTGATTTTGCTGGTGTGTGCGTGAATGTGGGGCCGGGCGAATATCGGCGCGCGGATGAGCGGTTGAATAATCGCATTTCTTCTGCCCGCGAGATTGGCACTTATGCGAGCGAGCAGGGCGCTTATAGCCGGTACGGGCGCGGCAGCATCGAGCTATTTGAAGAGCGCAATTTTTCTGGTCGCTTGGTAGCACTTGATAGCGACACCGCTAATTTTGATCGCGTTAATTTTAATGATCGCGCTACCTCAATGGTCGTTATTGATGGCACGTGGGAATTGTGTGCCGATGCGGGTTACCGTGGCAACTGCCGCACCTATGGTCCAGGCCGTTATGAAACATTGGGCTACGGCATGGCAAAGCAAGTCTCGTCGGCTCGTTTAGTCAATAGCTATAACGACGCCCCGGCTTCAATCGGCAATGGCTACGGCGATACCAACTTATCCGTCGGCCGTGCGGTATTGTATGACGATGATGGCCTAAGAGGCCGTACGATGGGCGTCTCCGACAATATCATCAACTTAGAGCAATCAGGTTTTAACGACCGCACCGCATCTATCGTGGTGGAATCTGGCTACTTTGAAATGTGTACAGATGCGTACTTCCGTGGCACCTGTCGCGTGTTTGGTCCTGGCCAATATCGCAATTTAGATGGTGGATTTCATCGCAGTATTTCGTCGATTCGCCTAGCACCAACTACGCAAGCGGTGATCCCCGGCATTGCCGCAGGACGCCCATTTGCTGAAGGTAATCGCCGCCGCAACAGCACCGAGCCAGACATTGTTTTCTTTGAATACGATGAATTTGTCGGCAATCAGTTTTCATCCAAGACCGATGTGCCCAACCTAGCCGATCGTAAGTTTAACGACCGCGCCCGTTCTATGGTGATTGTTTCTGGTCAATGGCAGTTATGTACGGATGCAGAATATTCTGGGCGCTGCGTGGTGTATGGACCTGGACGATACAATAATTTAGGTGGTTTGAGCAATCAGTTTTCTAGCTTGCGCCGCGTTTATTAAGAGGTTGAATTTGTAAGTAAAAAGCCACCTTTGGGTGGCTTTTTAATTTGCCCTTGTTAGGCTCAAGACGCCTGTATTTCGGGCGTCTTCAGCCTAATCGTTAAGCTGCAGTATATGCTGTTTTCACGGTGGTAAAAAACTCTGCCGCGTAGCTGCCTTGTTCGCGGGCGCCATAGCTTGAGCCTTTGCGCCCGCCGAAGGGTACGTGATAGTCCACGCCTGCGGTAGCAGCGTTTACCATCACCATGCCGGCTTGTGCGTGGCGCTTAAAGTGGGTGGCATGTTTGAGGGACGTGGTGCAAATGCCGCTGGATAGGCCGAACTCGGTGTCGTTTGCGATCGACAATGCGTGCTCATAATTATTAGCGGGAATAACGACCGCCACAGGTCCAAAAATTTCTTCACGGCTAATGCGCATGGCGTTGTCGCAATCGGCAAATAAGGCCGGTGCCATGTAAAAACCGTCGGTTTCACGCGTTAAGCGCGCACCACCGGACACCAGTTTGGCACCTTCATCCACGCCAATTTTTACATAATCCATGTTTTGCGCTAGCTGGCTAGCTTCAGCCACTGGACCAATATCGGTGCCGGTTTTAAGCGCATCGTCAATTTTTAAAGTGCTTAATTTTTCTTTCATGGCGGCTACAAAAGCTGGGTAAATTCCCGTCTCCACAATCAAGCGGCTGGATGCTGTGCAACGCTGGCCAGTGGAATAAAACGCGCCTTGAACGGCGCAATTAAGAGCCGTGGCAAGGTCGGCGTCATTTAAAACTATGAAAGGATTTTTGCCGCCCATTTCGGCTTGTACCTTGGCTTGCCGCTGCGTTGCTGCTTCTATCACCTTCTTGCCTGTCACCACGGAGCCAGTAAAGCTAATGGCGTTTACGCGCGCATCACTTAACATCGCTTGCCCCACCACGCTACCGCGACCCATCACCAAATTAAAAACGCCCGGTGGCAAACCAGCGCGGCTGATTATTTCTGCCAGCGCCCACACGCTGCCAGGCACAATATCGGCGGGCTTTATGATGACGGTATTGCCGTAACAAAGGGCAGGGGCAATTTTCCATGCGGGAATAGCAATGGGAAAATTCCACGGCGCAATAATGCCCACCACACCGACTGGCTCACGGGTTACTTCCACTTCAATACCTGCGCGAATAGACGGCAATTTGTCGCCACGCAGACGTAAACACTCTTGGGCAAAGAATTTAAAAATCGCACCCGCACGGCCTACTTCGCCGATGCCTTCTGGCAGGGTTTTTCCTTCCTCGCGCGATAGAAGGCGGCCAAGCTCGTCCTTGCGCGCAATGATTTCTGAGCCTATTTTATCTAGCGCATCACAACGCATTTGCACATTCGATAGCCCCCAATTTAGGGCGGCTTCACTGGCCGCAGCAATCGCTAATAGTGCTTGCGCTGCGTCGGCTTGCGCGTATTCGCCCACGAGCTCAGCTGTGTTTGATGGGTTGATGTTTCGCGATACGTTGGCACCTTCTAGCCATTCGCCGTTGATGTAATTTTTGTACATGCATTATCCTGAATGTTGTTTCAAACATCGTTTAAACCACGCCAAACAGCACCACACGCCGCTGACGACCTGCAATGCTCACTTCGCCCTTGCTTAATAGCAATTCGCCGTTAAAGCCCTGTGCACAAGCCAGTGTAACCGTGCTTTCGGCGATTAAAATGTTGGTTTGAAATTGTTTATTGAGTAGCTCAATGCGGGCGCTTAGATTTACGGCGTCGCCGTACACGGTGTAGCCTTGGCGCTCGCTTGAGCCTACCGTGCCTGCGCACACAAAGCCGGTATTGATGCCGATGCGCGTGGGTAGTTGCACTTCTACTTTTTGGCCGCTGGCATTGGTGAGGGTGAACCACTTTTGAGCTAGTGCGGCTTGAATTGCTAACGCCGCTTCCACGGCGGCTCTTGCGTGGGTGGGATGCGCGTTGGGCACGTTAAACACAGCCACAATCGCATCGCCAATAAAGTTATTTACTGTGCCGCCCGCTTCAACCACGATGGTGTTGAGCAGCGCAAAATAAGCGTTGAGTAAATCCACCGTTTCTTGCGGGGCGAGCGTTTCACTTAAACTCGTGAAGCCCGCAATATCGGTAAACATTACCGTGGCTTCAACTGATTTTGAGGTGATCGTGCCGCCGGATGCAATAAGCTCGGTGGCAACTTGCGGTGATAGATAGCGGTGCAGGGCGGTTTTCATAAATTCGCGTTCGCGCAAGGCGTCCACCATTAAATTAAAGCGCATGGTTACTTCGCCTAATTCATCGTTGGTGAGCACGGCCGCTTTGTACGATAAATCGCCGCGTTGCACCGCTTCTTGTGCCTTAAAAAGCTCACGCGTTGGCGCTAAAAGCGAACGACTTACGAACACGATAGAGGCGATGATGACGTAGAGCGAGGCGATTAAATCGAGCGCGATAACTTGTTCGCTCGACAAGCCCTGCGCACGGCGGATGGCTGAAAATACCGTTAAATCCAGCCCGATAAGCAGGGCGGGTAGCACGCCGATAATCACAAAAATAAATGCCAGCTTGCGTGCTAATCCACTACCGCCTAGGAAACTTGATGTGTTCGTGGTGGTGATTAGCGTGGGCAGCGATTTCGCGTAAACACGACGCATGTTGATGCATAAATCGTTGATAAAAAAGTAGATAAAGTAGCTATACAAAATGGCGTAGGCAAAGGCGTAGTAAAAAATTGCGATGCCTATGGTGAAGGTAGAAATGCCATCTAAATTTGCTTCGGGCGGGGTGAACACGCCGCGCGTAAAGGTGTAGAAGCAATAGCAAACAATTAAGAAAAATGCCGCTGAGGCGGAAAACCAAGGCAAGCGTTGCAGACGTGCGGCGGCTAGGTCAGCATTCTCGCCATTTTTTTCGAAATTAAAAATGGGTTTGTATAAAAATAGCCCTACGCAAATGGTGGCAAGTGAAAGCGCCAGCAACCCCGCAGCCGCTTTGATAATCACATCATAGCGGTGGGTGATAAAAATAAAAATGCCCGTCATGCCAAGCTCTAGCAAGGGCAGGGCGAGCAATCGGCCGAGATAGGTGCGCTGAAAAAGTGGGGTCAAGCGTTGGTGCTTTCGTGGGCTACCTGTTGATGATTAGGCTGATGCTTGAAGACGCCCTATTTTAGGGCGTCTCTAGCCTATTTTATTGCACGCGTTTGTATGAGCTATAGCCACCAGCTGGTTTAATTTCGGGCTTTAATACTAAAAAGCCACCGGCTGGTACCGTGACGGTGAGTAGCGACGTGTTGATTTGCACTTGCGTTTGCGTGGCCTGGGCTAAGTTGCTGGTTAGCAGCGTAATCATTTTGCAGTCATTCATTAGCTTTGAGTTTGGCACCATCACGGTTTCGGTGACGTCAACCTTGCCCGGATTAATTAGGGTGATGATGCTGTCTTCCACTTTGTCGGTGTAGCGCTCGAACGCCAGCAATTTGCCTGCAGTTACGGTGCGATAGTTGCCCACACGTAAGGCGCGATGCTGTTTGCGCAACGCGATGAGCGATTTAGTCCACGTTAAACTTACGTTGTCGTCGCGCACTAAATCCCAGCGCATCGGTGCGCGCATTTCAGGGTCATCGCCGCCGGTCATGCCAAGCTCACTGCCGTAGTACAAATTAGCAGCACCAGGCAGGGTAAATTGCAGCACTTGTGCAAGGCGCTGCTGCGCTACATCGGGCAATACCGTGGCAACGCGGAAGGTGTCGTGGTTGTCCAAATACATCCATGATTTCAGCATCGGCTCAATGCCTGCCTCATCAATGATGCGCGTAATCATGGCGCTGGATGTTTGCGGATCAATGCTGCCTTGCGCAGTTTTAATCATGATTTGGCGCAGGGTAAAGTTCATTACAGCATCAACAGACGGGAACCATTCTTTTGGATAATTGGCGATTTCGCCGACAACCAATGAGCCCGGTTTTTCAGCATGGGCGGCTTTGGTTAGTGCGCTTAAGTGCTTAAACCCTATATCAAATGCCACATCTAAGCGCCAGCCGTCAATCCCATCGCGCAGATAGCCGCGCACGACAGAATTTGGGCCTGCATAAACATAGTCAGCTACTTTGGGATTTTCTAAATTTAGCTCAGGCAAATTTTCGGCGAGCGCCCAAGAACGGGCACCTCCAGCGAATTCATTACCGAAGTAAAACCAATCGCGGTACTGGCTTTTAGGATCATTTTGCGCGCTTTTAAACATCTCAGAATTGCGCCCCATGTGGTTAAACACGCCATCCAGCACTATTTTCATGCCGCGTTTGTGCACGTCGCTAGTAAGTTTCTTTACGTCCTCCCGCGTGCCAAATTCGGGTGAAATAGCGTTGTAATCAAGTGCATCATATTTGTGATTGGTGTAGCCCAAATGAATTGGATTTAGGTACAACACGTCCGCGCCCAAAGTTTGAATATAGTCAAGCTTGGTGGATAAGCTTTGTAGATCGCCACCCCAAAAATCGATTTCATGACTCCATACTTTTACTTCAGGCAAATACGTGCCACGTTGTGGGGCTTCGGCCCAGGTACGGAGCTTTTTAGGGGCAGGGTAGAGCGACTTTTTTTGTTCTAATTTGGCCGACGGCGCAAAGCGATCGACGAGCACTTGGTAGACGATGGCACCGTTGCGCCAATCTTTTTCACGGGCTTCGAATACGCCTGTTAGGGGTTTATCGAAGTTGTTGGCGTAGAAGTTGGTTGGAGCGGCCATGGCGGATAGGGGGGCGAATAAAAGTGCTGCGGTTAGTTTTTTTAGCATGATATTTAGTTAGGTTGGTGGTGATTTTGGCTTCCCCCTCCGCATTTGTAACTTAGCGGCCTCTCTCCCGCGAGGGGAGAGAGGTGCAAAGCGAGATTTGACTTCGTTGATTGGGTTGGGGGTATTTGTGAGGCTTACAAAACGCCGATGGGATTGCGCATGATGCCGATGCCTTCAATTTCGGATTCTAGCAGGTCGCCGGACTTCAGCCATTCTGGCGGGGTGCGGGCAAAGCCTACACCTTCGGGCGTGCCGGTAGAGATAATATCACCGGCTTCCAGCGTCATGCCGCGTGATAGCTCGGCGATGAGTTTGGGGATTTTAAAATACATATGCTTGGTGTTTGATGATTGCTTAATAACGCCGGATACGCGGCAGGACAGGTTTAAATTTGTTGGGTCAAGCGCATCGGCGGTGACGATAGCGGGCCCCATCGGGCAGGTGCCGTCAAAACTTTTACCTTTGAAAAACTGCCCACCATGGCGGCGCTGCACGTCGCGCCACGTGATGTCGTTAATGATGGTGTAGCCAAATATGTGGCTCATGGCATCGGCTTCTGTTATGTTTTTACCGGGCTTACCGATGATGACGCCAAGCTCTATTTCCCAATCCAATTGCGTGGAAATAGCTTCATCAAACGGCACCACGCCGTAGGGTGAATTTACTGCAGTAGGCGCTTTGGTAAAAAACATGGGAAAGGTAGGCATTTCGCGTTTGTCGCCTAGCTTTTGACCCCCTTCGGCAAAGTGTTCTAGGTAATTCCAGCCGACACAAAATACGTTTTTTTTAGGCCGGGGAATCGGTGCAGTAAGTAATATGGTGTTCATCAAGATGCCCGTAGTACGGGGCTTTTCAGCCATTTCTTTAAGCTGCGAAAGAGCAGTTTCACCGCCTTCAATGATGCCGAGCATGGTGGTAAAACCAGTGTTTAATCCACGCGCTTGCGCTTCTAAATTTAAATCAAGTAAGGTGTGCTTATCCAGAAATAAACCAGTGTGGATTGCATTATCTTGCGGCTGGTTTTGTAGGTATTGAAAGCTAGCAAGTTTCATTTTTTATTCACCGAATTGGGATTCTAAATTGTGCAGAGGATGGCTGCTATCTGTCGCTTTAAAATACTGCGCAATGGCGATGTTATCGACAAGCGCTAGCGTAGCAGGGTTCCATTTAGGCGCATGGTCTTTGTCCACCAAGACAGCGCGGATACCTTCAACTGCATCACCGGCAATGAAGCTTTGGCGCACGATTTCAAGCTCCATACGGAAGCACTGCGCTAAGGTCATCACGCTACCGCGTGTTAGGCCCTCGTGCGTTACGCGCAGGGCGGTGGGTGATCGCTTGCGCAAGGTTTCAAGCTGCTGTTCAGTCCAGTCTTGGAGGGTTTCATCTTTTTCGCAACTTAGTGAATCAAGCACTTCAGCGAAGGTTTTGTTCCAGCTAAAATGTCGCGCAATCGGCTCAGCCATATCCGCTAAACTCAATGGTGGCGCGTCTTTTAGGGCAATTGATGACGGCGGTGCAGTGGTGACAAAGCGAATAAGCAATTGCGCCACAGCGGCAAAATGATCGGTCGTAAATTCGTGTTGCTCTAAGTCGCTAATAAAATTTTCGAGGGCATCGGGCTCTAAATAGTAGCTGGCTAAATTGGCGTAAATGGCATCGGCGGCACCAATGACTTGTCCCGTAAGTGCTAAAAACAAACCAGATTCAACGCGCGACATAAAATAACTGCCACCCACATCAGGGTAGAAACCGATAGCGGTTTCGGGCATCGCCATTTTGGTTTTAGGTCCAACCAGCCTAAACGGAGCGCCCTGCGCCAGTCCCATGCCGCCGCCCATTACGATGCCGTCAAGCAGGGCGATGATCGGTTTTTTATACTGGTGTATTTGGTAGTCCAGCCGATATTCATCTTCAAAAAACGCCATATGTATAGGCGTTTGCGTTTGTCCTCCGGTTGCGAGGTAGGTTTCGCGAATGGCGCGAACATCACCCCCCGCACAAAACGCCTTGAGGCCTGCGCCACGCAACACCACAACAGCCACGTTATCGTCAGCGGCCCATTCAGTCATCAGGTGCGAAATTTCGCGCACCATATTGTGCGAAAGTGCGTTTAAGGCGTGCGGGCGATTAAGGGTGAGTGTGGCAATACTGCCACGCTGCGCTACCAAGATTTCTGGTTCGGTGGTGGTAGACATTTACGCGTTTTTCCAATTAGGCGTACGTTTTTCTAAGAAGGCCGAAACACCTTCTTGCTGATCTTCAAAATTAAATAAATCCATAAAGCGTTCGCGCTCTAAACTCAAGCCTGCGCTGCGCGGCACGCCGTTGCGGGCGTTGTGAATCAGCCCTTTGCAAAACTCAACTGACTTTGGTGATAACGCGGAAACTCGCGCGGCCATTGCCTTTGCAACGGTAAGCGATGTGCCAGTTTCAACTACTTCTTCAACTAAGCCAATGCGCAATGCGGTGGCGGCGTCGAGCTGTTCGCCGGTTAAAATAATGCGTTTCGCCCAGCCTTCCCCCACTAGCCACGGTAAATTTTGGGTGCCGCAGCCACCGGGTAGCAAGCCAACTTTTGGTTCCGGCAAAGCCATTTGCGCCTGCGTTTCGGCAATGCGTAAATCGCATGACAAGGCGCATTCCAAACCGCCGCCCATGGCGTAGCCGTTAATGGCCGCGATGGTGACAAAGCGCGAATTCATGAAGGCTTCAAAGCAGTCGCCAAAGGCCGAAATAAAGGCGCGTGCGCCCACTTTGTCGCCTTGAAAACGCTTTAAATCTGCACCGGCTGAAAAGAATTTTTTACCTTCACCGGTGATGACGGCCGCGTAAATACTCTTATCTGCATTAAGCACATGCACTAAATCTTTGAGTGCGGTAAGGCTTTCCGGCGTCCACGTATTTGCGGGTGGATTGGCGATGGTGATAATCGCCGTGTGGCCTTCAATTTCATGTTTGATTGTCATGGGTTAATCCACTTTTTTATAGAGTTTAATGATGCTTGAAAAATCGAGCGCGCCGTTGCCGTTGGTGGAATGCATTTGGTATAGCTGTTGGGCTGCAGCAGCAAGTAATACGGGCTGCTTGGCTGATTTAGCGGCTTCAGTTACCAGCGTTAAATCCTTCAACATAAGGTCAGAACCAAAGCCCCCCGTGTAGCCGCGCGAGGCGGGTGCGTTGTCGAAAACACCAGGGTAGGGGTTGTAAGTATCGGAGCTCCAACAGCGGCCGCTTGAAGTATTAACGATGCTAGCAAACACCTTCGCATCCATGCCCAAGGAAGTTGCCAGCGCCATGCCTTCGGCAGTGGCAATCATCTCAATAGCTAACATCATGTTGTTGCAGATTTTGGCCACTTGCCCGGTGCCTTCGTCCCCGCAGTGAAATATGTTTTTGCCCATTGCGGTCAAGATAATTTTTGCGCGCTCAAAATCAGCTGCATTAGCGCCCACCATGAAGGTGAGTGTGCCAGCTTCAGCACCGCCAGTGCCACCAGATACCGGTGCATCCACCATGGAGACGCCCAATTTACGGGCTTCTGCAGCCACTTCGCGGGCGGTTTGTGGGTCGATGGTGGAGGAATCAATGAGCAATGTGGTGGTGGCTACACCTTTCAACACGCCCGCTTCGCCCATGTAGACGGAACGCACGTGGGGAGATGAAGGCAGCATGGTGATGAGCACATCTACATTTTGTGCGCAGGCTTGCGCGCTGGGAGCTGCATTAGCGCCAGCTGCCACTATTTTTTCAAGCAGGGCAGGCATCACGTCGAAAGCTTTTACGCTATGCCCAGCCTTAAGTAAATTACGCGCCATGGGATTGCCCATGTTGCCTAAACCGATGAATCCTATTTTCATTTTCTGACCTAACGTAGTGAGATGGTCGTATTGACACCAGTGCTAACACTCGCATCATCAAACCAACGCGCTGTGACCGTTTTTGTTTGCGTATAAAACTGGATTACTTGTTTGCCATAGGGACCTAGATCGCCTAATTTAGAGCCTCTTGAGCCAGTGAAGCTAAAGTAGGGCACGGGCACGGGCACGGGTACGTTGATGCCTACTTGGCCTACATCAATCTCGTTTTGAAACTTGCGGGCCGTAGCACCTGATTGCGTGAAAATGCCGGTGCCGTTGCCATAAGGATTGGCGTTGGTGAGTGCGATGGCTTCGTCCAATGTATCCACGCTAACAACCACCAACACCGGGCCAAAAATTTCTTCGTCATAGACTTTCATGCCGGGTTTCACACCTGAAAAAATGGTGGGTGCAATAAAATTTCCCTTTGCGTAACCGGTAATAGTGGGGTTGCGGCCATCCAGCTCCAGCTTGGCACCTTCGGCCACACCCGCTGCGATAAGCCCTTCAATACGGCTACGCGCCTGGATCGAAATTACTGGACCCACATCAGTACCAGCTTCAGTGCCACCGTTAACTTTCAGCGTTTTAGCTTTGGCTACTAAATCAGGAATCCACTTGTTTGATTCACCCACCAACACCACAACGGACGTTGCCATGCAGCGCTGCCCAGCTGCCCCGAAACCCGCGCCAACTAGGGCGTTTAAGGTTTGTTCTTTGTTTGCATCGGGCATGACTACAGCGTGGTTTTTGGCACCCATCATGCACTGCGCGCGCTTGCCGTGCGTGCTGGCAAGCTTGTACACATGCTCGCCCACATGACACGAGCCTACGAACGACACTGCCTTCACGTCAACGTGCGTACATAGGGCGTCTACAGCGTCTTTACCGCCGTGTATTACGTTCAACACGCCTGCAGGCACACCGGCTTCCATAGCAAGCTCTACGAGCATCATGGTGCTCATTGGGTCTTGCTCAGACGGCTTTAACACGAAGGTATTGCCGGTAACAATGGCCATCGGAAACATCCACAGCGGAATCATTGCTGGGAAATTAAATGGGGTGATACCTGCGCACACGCCGATGGGCTGACGGATGAAGTAAGTGTCAATGCCGCCTGCCACGTTTTCAGCATATTCGCCGAGGCTTAGGCTGCCGATTGAGCAAGCATGTTCAACCACTTCGAGCCCACGAAAAATATCGCCTTCGGCATCAGGCAGAGTTTTACCTTGCTCGGCTGTTAAGCACGCGGCGATTTTTTTGGTATCGCGACGAATGAGTTCTTGCAGCTTGAGCATCACGCGGGCACGCGCGCCTATGGGCGTGTTGCGCCATGTTTTAAAGGCTTCTTTGGCCGACGCGATGGCGGCATTTATTTCGTCTGGTGTTGAAAACGGCACTTGCGCCAATACTTCTTGCGTGGCGGGATTGACGATGTCTTTCCAGTGAGTGGTTTTGGAAACGATAAACTGCCCGTCGACCAGCATTTTTACTGGGTTAGTTACGCTAGGGTGCGGGATGGGGGATGAAAGTACGGCAGCCATGATCAAAATCCTTTTGAAATTGTTCGGTTTCGGATGAAGTTTAGTTGTTTTTTTGCCGGATGCGTTTAAATCAAAGAGCTATTTTAGGCATAAAAACCAACTTGAGGGGCGACAAGGTAGGTATCTTCAAGCTTGACTGCTATAATTACAGTCACGCCAACATCATTTGCACGCCGTTTTTCTTTTATAAAAATTTCCTTCGCCGACCATGCAACGCGCTCGCCCCACAATAGACAGCCGAATTAAAGAATTTTCTGACGCTTGGCGCGAGTACGCCGAGCGTAAAACTTTTCCGCTGTTTGTCGAGTTTGCACTGGCACTAAATGCGCTTACGGAGCAGTTTAGCAAGCTAAAATTGCCCGGCTTGGTGCGTTTGTGCGAGGGGCTTGAAAACACGGCATTGCCCTTATTTGGTGAAAATGATACCCATCCGCTAAAGCCGGATGACATGATAAATTTGCAGCGCCAAGTTGAAAGCTTAGTTGGCGCTATCGAAGCGGCGCAAGTACAAACCCCTCCAGAAGGCCGTAAATCGGGGCTTAGCAGCGATACGTCTAGCAAAAAAGTTGCAGCTTCAACCGAGCCAGAATGGTCAAAGCCGCGCGATATTTGGCTGGTTGCGGATGAATCGCATCGCTGGGTGGCGGGTTTGGTGGAGCAATTTACGTTTTTTGGTTTTCGTATTCAGCATTTTGCGTGGAACGATGCGATGGAAGGCGCAAGCCCGTTAGCGCTGCTGTGTATTCCGCCCGAAAGCGGCTACAAGGTTGAGCAAACCTCAGCCATGGCAAAGATGCGCACGGCGCACACCACAAGCCAATTGTTTGCGTTGAACGTGCCGAAGTCGCTTGATGTTATCGTCGAGCTGCTGCGCGCAGGTGTAGACATTACGGTGTCGGTTGAGCAAGAAACCACCACCGTGCTGGCGCGCGTGCTTGATTTGGTGCAGGCGCAAGAACACATTCCGTTTCGGGTGCTGGTGGTGGAAGATTCATCCACCGCAAACTTAACTATTCGTCGCGCATTGCGCACTCATGGCATCGATAGCCACGGCATTAAAAACCCGCAGCAGCTGTTAAGCGCCGTCGAATTTTATCGCCCAGATTTAGTGCTGATGGACATGCACATGCCGCATTGCACAGGTGTTGAAGCAACTAGAGTGCTGCGTCAGCTGACTTACTATCAATCGCTGCCCGTGGTGTATTTGTCGAGCGAAACAGATATGGGTATGCAGGTTGAAGCGCTGCGTTTAGGCGGCGATCAATTTTTAACCAAGCCGTTTAACCCGATTATTTTGGGCGCGGTGGTTAAAACCAAAATTGAACGCTTCCGTGAAATGCAACGCTCAAGCCAACTTGATGGCTTAACCGGATTGCTAAACCATTCCGCCACCAAAACGCGCCTAGCGCAATTGTTGGGCGGCGTGAGTGCCAAAAAAGATAAGCTGTGCGTGGTGATGATTGATATTGACCACTTTAAATCAGTGAATGATTTGTACGGCCATCCTGTGGGCGATCAAGTTATTCGCAGCTTGGCGTGGTTGCTGAAGGGCAGGCTGCGTGGGATTGATATCGTGGGCCGTTACGGCGGCGAAGAATTT
>JAYUOW010000013.1:0-2412 GCA_043760555.1 Betaproteobacteria bacterium | reverse complement strand
TTTTGGGTCGCGACGAAAAAGCTGTATCCCAATAACAAATAAAACTCCGAATACGGACCCGAAAAACACGAATGGAATATCTGGCCACGTGATGGGCGGTTGCGCTGCAGCACCTGCGTCTAACGCGCTAGGTCCGCACAGCGCCCCTAAGATGGCGGTTCCAGCGATAAGCAAATGTAGCGTTTTCATTGCGATCTGAATTAATTTAAGTCGGCAAGAACCTTCATCAACACACCTTCGTGTTTCAAACGCCGCGCCCAAAGATGGTTTAGCAACAATTACAAAAACCATGCGGCTGCATTCAATCTATATTTGCGTGCGTTATTAACTTGCAAGTTTTTCGATGATAATTGGTTTTCTTGCTGGTCGAGAAACCATCACTTTTCCGGGCAAAGCTTCGCGGCGTTTTATGTCGGCAAGGATTGCTTTACGATCATGATTAAACTGCAAGGCATAGGCTTCGCGCAACGCTCGGGTTTCAGCAACAACTGGGTCTTCCCACATACTTAGTTCTCCTTTAATTCTTGCGGTGTACAGATAATAGGCGGCTCATACCCAAGCGCCCTGCAGGTTGCCTCAATTTTTGGGCGGGTCAGCGCATTGGCGATGTGCGTGCAATTCCAAGTGAGCAGATATTCCACTCCATTTACTGCAGCAATCGCAACATGAAACGCATCCATTTCGGCCTTTGCAGGCAATGCGTTGCGTTGGATCAACGCCCAACTCAACGCGTCAACTTCAGGTGACGTCCGAAGCTCGGCAATTCCTTCTACCGCAGCTAATCTGCGGCGAGCTGCCTCGGGATGTCCAAGGCTTGCCTCTGACACCACAAATTCCGAGACAAATAATTCAAAATTTAGACGTTGCGTTTCCCACCATTCTGACGTGACGCTTTGATTGGCTAACGCGCGAACATCGTTGCTTGACCTTGCCGTAAGGTAGCTAATAATGGATGTTTCGATATAGACCGTTGGTTTCATTACCGTAACCATCTGCAAGAATTGTTGTTGCCGGAGAACGGAAGTTTAAGTTCCGAAAAACTGCCGCCTTTAACGTGCTGGGCTCACACCCATTCTAAATTTAAAAATCTGCTTTATGCTGAAGATGCCTAAATTTAGGCATTCTACAGAACTTTCAATTATTTTACTTGCCTAGCCGACCACAAAATCATATCTTCAATCTTTCAGCCACTTACTATCGTACTACTGTTTTTCAAAAGCTGATTCAAAATGCCCAAACCCACACCAAGAGACAGCAACTAGCTTGCCGCGCAAAATCTAAATCTACACAATGCCCTTCAACGACCGCTCCATGAACCGCCACCGATCATGAAACGCCACGGGTACTTCCACTCCATCATAAGGCTTACGATCAACAAAGCCTGCGCGCTCGTAAAGTGGGTGCGCGGCTTTCATGAAGGGTCCGGTTTCAAGCACGGCTTGTTGGTAGCCGAAATTGGTGGCGTCTTTTAATAGCCGTTTTAGCATCCGCTCACCGAGCTGAAAGCCTCTGCATTCTGGACGAACGTAGATGCGTTTAATTTCAACGTGCGTAGCGCTCAATCGACGCAATCCGCCCATGCCAGCTAGTTTGCCGTGCAGTTTCATGATGTAGAAAACACCTGCTGGCGGGTGCTCGGCGCAAATCTTATCGATAAGTGCCATTGCCTACTATACGGCTTTGACGTATTATTATGTGATGTATACAATCTTCGAAACACGTACCTTTATTGAAGATGCGCACACCATTTGGTCAGAGGGCGAGCGACTTGAGTTCATCACGTGGTTGGCCTCGAATCCAAATGCTGGGGATGCCATACCCGGCAGCGGCGGTTGCCGTAAAGTGCGGTGGTCTCGCGCAGGCATGGGTAAAAGCGGGGGCGTGCGAATTATTTACTTTACGCGTCTGACTATGGGCGAAATTTGGTTGCTTTTGGCGTACGCAAAATCGGCGCGCACAGCCATACCAGCCCATATATTGAAGTCTATCCGACAGGAGATTGAACGTGACTAATGCAAAAAGTACAAAGCAAAAAGTATTGACCAAACGTATTTCAGCAGGTGAAACGCTTGGCTTGCGGCTATTGCAATCGGTGCGCGAAATGAAGGCTGGTCAAGCCGCGCGCACGACAATGGTAGAGCCCAACGAGATTGCGCTGACACGTCAAAATATCGGACTTTCGCAAGCGCAATTTGCACTAGCGCTAAGCATTTCTACACGCACGCTACAGGAATGGGAGCAAGGCCGGAGAAAGCCGTCCGGCGCGGCGCAAGCGCTGCTTCGCATTGCCAAACAACATCCTAATGTGGTGCGTGAGGCGCTGGTGGTGTAATTCCATTTCCAGATCAAAACGATAATTATTAATGCAAATCTCAAAATTTCGTCGTTCCCGCGCAGGCGGGAACGACGGCT
>JAYUOW010000012.1:0-6787 GCA_043760555.1 Betaproteobacteria bacterium | reverse complement strand
TCCTTCGGGTTCGTGCTGTTGCTGGCCACTGCGTACATGATGTTGCGTAATGGGGCAATCATTGGTTTCGTCGTGTTGTGGGCGGCGCACCGGTTTTTGCGTGGCCGTACTCGCATGGTGACGATGGGCGGCATTTTGGTGCTTACCCAGATTGCCGCGATGAGTTATTTTTACAGTTATGCGGTAGATAGCGGCACTAATTTTCTATACGGCGCAGCCTTGTGGCAACTTGTAGTTGGGTCAGTAGTTTCTGTCATTTTGGTAAGCGCCGCACTATTTTTTAGTGCGCCGATCGCAGGTTTTACTTGTGCCGTAGTTGCGGTATTGGCTTGGAGTTTGTTAGGCTTAAATGTCGACTATCTCAGTACAAAAAAAGTAATACTTGCTGCTGAATTTACGTATTTAGACATTGTGCGATACGGAATGGGGGCGATGTTACTGCTAGTGCTTTGCGCCATTTTTTCGCGTAGCGCATGGATGCAACGAGTGCAATCGCAGCGCAACTTTCGATTGCTAGGAGCGTATTTAAATGCGTCACCGATACCTGTCGAAAATGCGCGTGATCGTTTTGATTCCTCGCAAAGTCTTATGCAGTCACAGCCTGTTTTTAACTGGATGTTAAAGCGAGCATGTGATACCTCGTTTAATTTTTCACGATTAATACCCTTCGCTTTTCCGCGTGATTTGCACTGGAGCTCTTTGTGTTTAGCCGGTGCGTTGTTGACCGCGTTGTTTTATGTTGCGTTCTTCATCATGCGTAAGGTATCCCTAGGAAATTTTGAGATTGTCTTTCCCTACATCTATCTGCTGTGCACCCAGCTTATTGTGTGCAGACGCATTAACGCGGCTTACGTAAATAAACCTGCGCACGCTCTGTTGAGCCTAGCGCCAAACTGGCCGAAACAGAAAGTTGTTAACCACGCAATAGCCAAAAACCTATTCACTTACTATTTAGTGTTCGCGCTAGTGTCTATTGCTGCACTACATTTGGCGGCGTGGCTAAGTGGCTTTGACGAAGCCATACCGCGACGTCAAACAATACGTTTGGAAGGCGCCGCATTAGTTGGACTCATATGCACGTTGCGCGCAACGGGAAAATATATCCACTCAGGTTCAACCTTTGTCGTTGCAAACCTTGGCGTCCTGATCGGTGGAATGATGATTGGCGGTAACGCAATTTATGGTGACACAGGCGTGCTATCAGAAATTATCATATTGCTTCTCGTACCAGTGGCAATTCTGCGCTACTACTTTTTTATGCGGTCGCCGCCAGCACTTCCGGCAGCAAGCGGTTGGCGACCAGCGCCGTAGTTTGGTTTTGTATGGCATTTTAATAGGCTGAAGACGCCCTAAATACGGGTATCTTCGAGACATCATTTGGATCTAAGTTGGTATTTATCACAATGGAAAACACGATCGTGGTTGATAAAATTCGGTTGCAAAAAAGTGTTGAAGCGGTGATCGAAGCGGTGGAATTAACCGCGCCGTCATCCAGTACGTCTTACCGCGTGTTTCTGGCGATATGTGTTGTGGCAACCCTTTTGGTTTGGTGCGACATTAGTACACCGCGCGCAGCAGACGAGGCGCTTGTTGCATTATCGGCGTTTAGCGTTTGCATCTGGTTTTTTGGTGTTGTCTATAAATTAAGGAACATAGTTACACCGCAGATTTTGTCGCTGACACCCAAGTTTAAGCCGTCCGTCTTGCGAGTGCTGACTGTATCGTGGGCGGCCGGTACGACGCTACTTTCTTGCGCGTGGGTCTCACCACTATTTTTAGTAGTGACATGCGTTGGCTATTGCTTGCTAATGGAAGTGAGGGCGCAAAAGCAAAGGGAAATATGGCGAATTGTTTGGTTGATTGGGGCTGCGACCGCAGCGCTGTACGTTGTAGTGACGCTTCCGCGTGCGCTCGATCTAGTTGGCACATTAGGTAATCCTGTCGTAGCCTGGGCATCGACGGCAGTCTTGCTCGCAGCGTTAGGATTGGCGTGCATTTTTCGCCTAATTGGTTTGGTTATTTTTTTGGGTTTTGGATTGCTAACAATATGGACGATTCCCAGCATCATGAGGTTCGTGGCGCCAAGCACAGCAAACGTGCTCGCGATAAACGCTACCCTGATTATTTGCGCGATATTCGTTTTCGCTTTGCTGAGGAAGGCGCTCGTTGGACTTCCAATTAAATGGGTGAAAAAACTGCTTCAGAACAAGCGACGCGAGGACGCAATGGACAACTTTATTACGCGTGATAATCCTGCGTTATACATTCGCGAATGGCTACCCACATTCGATGCGGCGTTCAAATTGAATATGAAGCAGCCTTTCCGATTCGACGCCATGCTGGGTCTGTTGTTGGGGCGGAACGCACACTGGTTGGGTAGGGCAAAATGGTCTGTACTCTTAGGAATTGTTGCGGTTGCTATTTACGCAATCATCGAACTATATGGCAAGCCCAACGCTGATCCTAATCTTAGGGCGATGTTCTGTTTGTGTTTAGGACACGCATTCCTTGCAGGCCCAATTCTCGCGCTGAAATTTACTGGGCGCGAGCAAGAAATTCTCTCTCTTAGCCCAAGGTGGCCAGTGGCTTACGCGTTGAATCAGGCATTTTTTAAAATGAGTCTGCAGCATGTTTTTATCGCAACATTCCCATTGCTGATCTCGTTTATTGTTGCCATAACTGTTGTTCAAGCGTCGCTAGAAGTTATTATTCGCAGCCTGCTAGTTTGGATTACGTTTACTAATTTGGGGCTGGCCTGCAAGCTAGTAAATTCGCGTACTTTGGCCAATATGGGCGTATTGGAACAGTTCCACTTTCCATTGATCTTTGGGTTTCTTCTCTTAATTTGCTTGGAGTATTTACCTGATGCACTCTTTTTGTTGATTGCGTTTAGCTGCGTCGCTAGTTGCGTGCTGCTTGCCTTCAAGCTGCGCTGGTTTCGAGCACAAGGCGCTGTGCTTCCTGCACGGCGTGGGCAATCTTTTGAGTGGAATTGGCGTGAAGTTCTAAATCGGAGTGCCAAGTGAATATATTCGTCAGCCATGCGGCGCGCATCACCACCGCCAAACTCATCTACACCCTAGCCAACGCCCTAGTCGTCGCAGCGGGCGATAAAAACACCTACAGCAAGCAAGCGCTCAGCCGACTGGGTTACTACGGGCAAATTTTTTGGCCTGCGTTATTTTTGGTTTTTGCGTTGCCTGCGATGTGGGCGTCGCCGTTTTTCGATGGTGCTGGTGGTGTGGTGTCTGCCGCGCTGATGTTGATGTGGTGGGTGAATACGGTGATGACGATTCGCAGCACGGCGTTGTTGCAACATAACGTATTGCTGCCACATTTTAAATCGAGTATGGCGTGGCTTTTGCTGTTGCTATTTGGTGTGACGGTGATGCTGGCTACAGCTTATGTGATGCTGGTTAATTGGGCGGTGTTGGCACTTGCGGCACTTTATTTTTCGCTAAAAATACGGCATGAAACTACGCGCATCATTGCCACGATTGTCGTGGTGGTATTGACTGAATGCGCGGTGGTTTTACTGCACGGCGCAGGGGCAACCTGGTGGACGACGCTTGTCGTGGCAATAAGTGCGCAGATTTGCTTGGCCACCTGGATCGCCATGTTGTTTCTGACAATTGCATTGGTCGTGGTGTCGCCGTTGGCAGGCTTGGCCAGTGGATTGATGGCGTCTTCGCTGTGGAATAGTGCGGCGTATCGTCTCCGTGATTTTGCGCTTTCATCCAGAATGAATTCGGACGCTAACGTGGTGCCAGAGTTTAGTCATATGCTATTTGTGGCGGGCTTAGTTGGCGTGTTGCTGGCCGTTATTTTTAACGTCGAATTTTTACGCGGCGTGCGCCGCAATCGTGGTTTGATGCTGCTGCTGCGGCCGGCGCAATTAACCTACGAAGCCCTGCCGATAAGCTTATCTGCTATCCGCAAGGGTTGGGCTTGGTTGCCGGGCTATGGTGGCTTGCTGCACCGCGCGGCAGCCGTACCGTTTAGCTTGACGCGCTTATTGCCCTTCGCGTTTCCGCGTGATTTTCATTGGCGCATGGTGCATGTAGTTGGCCTAGCAGTTGCTGCTTGCTTCATATGCGCGATGTGGTTTACAGCGGCAGATGATCGCACTAAATTCGCGAATTTTTCGTCCCAATTTACGGCCGTGTTTTTACTTTATACCGTGATCTACATCAGTCGATTTCGCTTATCGGTGCATCAGTATCACCGCGAACACAAGCTGCTGAGCTTGACGCCAAACTGGCCACAACCTCAAGTTGTGAATCGTGCTGTTGCATTGCACATACTTAAATTCTTTTTGTCGATACTGGTTGCGGCCATCGCTGTGAAGGTGGGCGTGGCCTATGCGGGTGGCTTTGATGCATCCATAAAACCAATCACCGCCGTAGCACTTTGCGTCTGTTTTTTATTGGCATTCATATTCGCATTGCCGCCGCTCGGCAATCGTCCATTTTCAAAAATTTGGCATTCAATCGGCATGTGGTGTTGCTTTGCCGCCTATATGATATTTGGCGTGATCTGCTCTTTGGGGCAGTTGGTTTTGGCGGTTTGTTTTGCACTGGTTTGTATTGTTGGCGCGGTGCTTCAGTATCGGCGTTTTGTGCGCGCGCATAGTGTCGTGCCGGTGATTAGCAAAGTTTAGGCACCGAAAAGTCAGTGCAACGTGCAGCTTTTAGGGCGCGGTTCTGTTGCGCAAAAATTGAGTTGACTGTACTTTTTACGCGTTCCGTCGCCCCCACAAATCATTCCGTCGGTTTTCGCTATCTAGCGTCTTGAATTCGCACTAATCTCTCAACATGCTTACACGTTTATGAAAGCGCCCATGATGACGGCTAGTTTAGTAACACCTCGCACGCCGCGATTCACGTCTCCAACTATCACCCGTGAAAGCCAACATCGCATAGCGTATGCGCTAAAGGCCGCAGTATTGGATTCACGGCGGGAGAGAAATTGATCTTAAGAAAATACGATAATTATGCCCAACACATAGGTTGAAGACGCCCTAAAATAGGGCATCTTTAGGCATTTTTTTTTAACACGGTTCTATCCGCAGGTGGTCAGTCAGTCACAAATACGCTCGCTGCGAAGTCTAAAGAAGGTGGTTTAACTTATCTTTAGGAGTTTCAAATGCAAACGCGATTATCTAGTGTGGAAAACAGTTTTTGGCGGTCAGCAGGTGCGTGGTTGGTGTTGCCGATGGTGGCGCTGATGTTGCTAAATTTTGTGCGTACTTTGGCTGATCCGGTGGGCTTTGCGGCGTATTTGGGATTGCCGTTGCAACATGCTGCGGACTTTCAGCTGGTGCAGGTGTACGGGCTGCGTGCTTTGTTTATTGGTTTATTTGCAGCGTATTTATTGTGGCAGCAAAATGCGGGCGCGTTGAAGTGGTTTGCATGGTTGGCTATTTTGATGGCAGTAGGCGATGCGTGGTTGGTGTTTAGTGCCGGCGGTGCGCAGGGGATTGTGATCCGGCATGTGTGTACCGCAGTTTATTTGTCGATCGCAGGGTTTGCGTTGCGCCGCCAAGCGGAGAGAGGATTGTCAAAATGAAGTTATCAGGCGTTGATGCAGCTCTCCTCACGCGCGCACTGAGCGGCGAGTTAGTGGCGGTGGATGCGGTGCTTACGCAAACTCAGCCCTTGGTGTTCAATTTAAGTATGCGCATATTGGGTAATCGCGAAGACGCGCAGGATGCGACGCAAGAAATTTTGTTGCGTGTAATTACGCATTTAAGCAGTTTTCGGGGTGACGCAAAGTTTGAAACTTGGGTGTATCGAATAGCGACGAATCATTTACTTACGGCGCGGTCACGGCGCGCAGAACTGCCGCAGGTGTCCTTCGATGCGTTGGAAGAAAAACTAAAGCAAGGCATGCATTTTTCGCAGGATAACGGACTAGCAGATGCCGCGCAAAGCATCGCGCCGGAAGACAAACTTGCCGCGCAACGGGTAGCGCTTGCGTGTACGCAAGGTATGTTGATGTGCTTAGATCGGGAACATCGCTTGGCCTATATTTTAGATATTGTGTTTGGACTGGAATCGCGGGAAGCCGCGCAGATATTGGCGATTAGCGATGTGGCGTATCGCAAACGCTTGTCGCGCGCACGCGAGCGTTTGCACGATTTTATGCAGCAAAATTGTAGCTTGGTTGTCGAGAGTGCGCATTGCAAATGTTCCACGCAAGCCCGCGTGCAGGGGGCTTTGGCAAAACCTGTGGCGTTGACGCAATACGCAAAAACTGAAATGCTGGCATTGACGCGCATGAGCGATGCTGCCGCCGTATTTCGGGCGCATCCGCAATATCAAGTGCCAGCGGTGATGCTGGCAACGATTCGCGCCGTGCTTAACGAACATGAAAGGCGCTGGCAATGACGGCGATTGAGGTAAATAAAATCGGTGTTAGCAGCGAAACAGTTATTACTGCAGATGGGTTTTCGCTCTGCGCTACGCTGTATTTTCCGCTTGCAGGATCGATTAAAAAAGCAATCGTGTTAGCGGGCGCATTGGCGGTGCCGATGCGATTCTATGCGGACTGCGCAACATGGTTCGCGCAGCAAGGTTATGCGGTGGTCACGTTTGATTTACGCGGCATGGGTGCGTCGCGGCCAATGAAATTTGCGAAAAGTTTGCGTGGGTTTGAGGGCGATTTTGTAACGTGGGCTGAACAGGATTTTTCGGCTTTGGTGCTGTGGATGCGCGCCCGCTATCCGGAGGCGGCGCTGACCGTGGTTGGGCACAGCCTAGGTGCGCAACACGTGGGCATGTGTACG
>JAYUOW010000011.1:0-6800 GCA_043760555.1 Betaproteobacteria bacterium | reverse complement strand
GACGCTAAAAACTCGAATTCCAGCGCTAATTTGGTGTATTCGGCAAACTGCGCGGTTTTATGGCTACCGGTAACTACTTCAATGGCATCACCGCCTAGCGCTTTAAAATGCCCCAATAAATCGCGAATAACGGTCGGCGACACGCGATAGCGCCCCGGATGTGCGATGACTGCCAAGCCGCCAGCCGCGTGTATTGTAGCCACTGCTGCCTCTAAACTTGTCCACTCATGCGCGACGTAACCGGGCTTGCCTTTGGCGAGGTATTTATTGAATACACGACCTACATTTTTTTCCACGCCGCGCGCGACGAGGTGGCGCGCAAAATGGGTGCGGCCAATCATTTCTTTATTTTCGGCCATCGCGATTGCACCTTCAAAAGTGCCGGAAACGCCCACTTTATCAAGGTCTTCAGCAATTTTGCCAGCACGAATAATGCGCCCTGCGCGAATTTCGGACAGCAGGTTTAGAAGTTGCGGGTTGGACTCGTCGATATCCAAACCCACAATATGCAAGGTGGTTTCGCCGGCTGCTTCGGTTTCGCGATCAATGTAATTGTAGGTAACGGAAATTTCTACGCCGGCAACAAACTCCAGCGCATTGGCGTCGGCAGCAATACGCGCAGGCGCTAAGGCCGCGATGGTGTCGTGATCGGTGATAGCAACAGCGTCGCAGCCACCAGTTTTAGCCAGTAAAATCAAGGCCTCCGGCGTTAACATGCCATCGGAAGCGTTGGTGTGATTATGTAAATCGTAGTTAAACAAGGGAATCGCTCTAAAAGTTGCTCTAAGGGTTCAAAGGGTTCACCTTGAGCTATTTTTTGTTATGGTCGCTTGATAATGCAGCGTAACTCGCTATCATAGTGCATCCAGGTCTATTTTGACGCAATTTGCACACCTAACGCAGAAGGCAGTAACTGTAAATGAGCACCAAACCACTTAAATTCACTCCACTTAACGCAATACCTAGCTTTTCAGTAGACAGCATTGAAAAACAAGAGCAAATCGTCACGCCGTTCAACAAGGTGGCCGAGGCGATAAACGACCATTACCGCGCGGTGTATGGTGGCGCAAACGAAAATATCAAAACCGATGCTATTGCTCTGTTAGCGGTTGTTGGCGAATTTATTGGCCTGATGGAACGGCTAGATACGCAATACGGCGCTGATGGTGCCGTGAGCGATTTAGCCGACATTGACGAGGCCACCGACCAAGCCCTCCGCTGCATTGTCGAGCTACAAGTATGGCTGGAAAGGCTTCAATTGCGGGCGTTTTCAGCCGATTTGCAGGCCGTAACGCTGGGCGTTGGCGTATGGGCAATGCGCCATGATGTGAGTTTGTTAACCCTAGAGCCAATCGTGGCAGCGCTTGCCGAGCGAGCCAATGCCACCGATACGCGCCAAGATACCGCCGCTATTTTTGCGCTAATGCAGGGTTTTGTAGACTATTTAACCCCAGCTTGGCAGGCAGATTTAGAACGCTCCAACCCGCAACGGCCGTGGCGATTGCTTAATTTAAATCTCGCTATCACCAGCGTGCGCAGCGGTGACGCCGCGATGATGCGCCACGCCTTTGATGCGCTAAACGCCAATTTGCCAGATGAATCGCGCGGCTTTTATGAAGAAGCCTATGCGATTGCTGCGCAACCGGGTTTTCCAGCGGAAACGCGCGGATTGATTGAAGCTGAACTGGCGCAGGCATCGCCTCGGCATTGAACTTTTAGCTAGCGCGGCGCACTAAATTGACGTGCCGCCGCCGTTCGTCAGCAAAGAAACCGAATTTATGCGAAAATTGTGGGTTGTCTGAACTGTTGTGTGTCGTATTACAAGCGACAAGTGCCTTTACTTTGGAATCACGGCCTAATTTAAGAATTCATGAAAATACTGCTCGACTACCTACCGCTAATACTGTTTTTTGGCGCGTTCAAAATATTTGATATTTATACGGCAACAGCCGTCGCCATCGGCGCCTCCGTCGTGATATTGGTCGGATTAAAGCTCGCACGCCAAAAAATCGAAACGATGATGTGGGTAAACGTCGCCATCGTGGTCGTAGCGGGAGGCGCCACACTATTGTTGCAGGACGAAAAATTTATTAAATGGAAGCCGTCGATTTTGTTTTGGGTGATGGGAATCGGCTTAGCGGTGGCGCATTTTGGTTTGAAGAAAAATCCTTTGGCGGCAATGATGAAAGGTATCGAAGTGCCGCGTCCAATTTGGGATAAAGCGGTGATCGCGTGGGTATTGTTGTACTTATTTATTGGCGCTTTAAATGTGCTCGTGGCTTTCGGCCTAGGTTTTTCGACAGCAACGTGGGTAAATGTGAAGGTATTTGGCTACACAGCGATATTTTTTGTATTCGTGGTAGCGCAACTAATGTGGCTGCAAACACACATGCCAGACGTGCCTGAACCCTTGAAAACGCCCGAATTAGGGGCATCTCCAAGCATTCAATCGGATCAATCGCCGGTTGTAAATATCCCAATTTCGCCTAAACCTTAAAGTAAAAATAATATGCTCTACGCCATCATTTGTGAAGAAGCCCCCGGCGCCTTGCCGCGTCGCATGGCTGTCCGAGAAGCCCATTTGGTGCGGCTTCACGCCTTGCAAGACGAAGGCCGCTTGGTGCTAGCTGGTCCACACCCGTTGATTGATTCTGAGAACCCCGGCCCTGCCGGTTTTTCTGGCTCTTTAATTGTTGCTGAGTTTGCCAGCCGTGAAGCAGCACTTGCATGGGCCAGTGAAGAGCCTTACGTCAACGCTGGGGTGTTTTCCAGCGTTACGGTTAAACCATTCAAGAAAGTGTTCCCCGCGTAAATGCAAAATATCGTTATAAATGATGTGTCCGTTGAAGACCAAATTCGCGCCCGTTTGGCGGATTTAGCACCATCAGAATTAGAAATTGACGATGATTCGCATGCTCATGCTGGGCACGCCGGTGCCATGGAGCGCGGCGGCGGACATTTTGAATTAAAAATTGTCAGCGCCATGTTTGTTGGTAAGCCTTTAGTGGCGCGGCATCGTTTAGTTTATGCAGCCCTTGGTGATTTAATGCAACGTGAAATTCATGCCTTGAAAATTGATGCACGTACCCCAACCTAAAGTTCTGGTTTTGTTTTTACTTCGCTTTATCTTTTTTATCTTTTTGTTTAATAAGGAACGACTATGCAACGGAAATCCCACTCACTCGCCTTGGCATTGATGCTTGCGGCTACCCCAATGGCTTTTGCACAATCAAAAGCGGACAAAGCTGCTGCAGCGAAAGCGCCACCAGCGGCCTCAGCGTCAGCAACCACCAAAGTTAGCGTAAACGGCGTAATGATTCCGCAATCGGCATTCGATGCGATGAACCGCGAGCGCGAAGCGTCCGGCCAACCAGGCGGTCCAGAAATTGTAGCGGCTATTAAAGATGAGCTAATTAATCGCGAAGTGCTTTCGCAAGCAGCCCGCAAAGCCGGTGTAGACCGCGACCCTGCTACGGCCTCGCAAATGGAAATGGCGCGCCAAGCCGTGCTAATCCGCGCGCTGTTTGATAGCCATGTAAAAGCCAATCCTATTTCCGACGCTAGCTTAAAAACAAGCTACGATAGCTTTGTGGGCACCTTGGGTAACACCGAATATAAAGCACGCCATATTTTGGTAAAAGAAGAAGCCGAAGCCAAAGCCATTGTGGCATCTCTTAGCCGTGGTGATGATTTCGCAAAGCTAGCGAAAGAAAAGACGCTTGATACCGGTTCTAAAGAATCGGGTGGTGAGCTTGATTGGAGCCCAGCAAACCGTTACGTTCCAGAATTTGGCGAAGCGTTGAAAAAGCTTGGAAAAGGCCAAACCACGGACGTTCCCGTAAAAACCCAGTACGGCTATCACATCATTCGTATGGACGATTCCCGTGCGCTTAAAGCACCGGCTTTTGATGAAATGAAAGAAAATATTCGCCAACGCGCCCAGCAAGAACAAGTGGGTAAGTTCGTGAAAGATTTGCGCGACAAAGCCGTTATTTCTGACAAGTAATCTGCAGCTAATTTAAGTGCAAAAAAGCAGCGCCGTGAAAATGGCGCTGCTTTTTTTATGTGTTTTTAATCCTCAGCAGTTGCGCGGCATCGGCATTTCGCGTAGCGTAACGCTATGACTACCAACAACCTTTCTCATACCTTGTCCCTGTCACAGCGCGCGCGCATTTACCGCATAGAAACCGTGGTAGCGCCGCTATTGCCGCGTGAATACGATGCCGTTATTGCGGCATTTTCTGATGCGTGGACTAAGCCCGAAGAAATTGATCGCGTTGCGCGCGACGGGTCGGGCACCGGTAACAAAGGCAGTACCTTCGCGCTACATCTCACCGCCGAACGCGACTTGCGCCTAGGTGAAACCGCCGATGAAGTAGCTCGACTCATCTCCTACACCATTTGGAAAAAGCTCGACCGTTACGTAAAAATTACTGTAGACGCGACGTTTTTGAATGCCAATCCTGACGTGAGCTTAGAATTTGCCGAGCAAGCGTATGCGCATGCGTTTGGCGCACGGTTTGAGAATTAAACTACACTAAATGCACGTCAATTTGCGCGCGTCTGCTGCTCCGGCACGGCCTTGGGTTATTATCGTGTTTGGACAAAATAAAATAGCGCAAAAGCGCGCGGTCATTAGGTAACCAGGAGAAAAAATAAATGTTAGCTTTACAAAGTGGACTAGGCTTCTTTGCTATTTTGTTGTTTGCGTGGGCAATTTCAGAAAAACGTAGTGTCGTTCCGTGGCGCACCGTAATTAGCGCAGTAGTCGTGCAAGTTGTGTTGTTTATTTTGATGTTTAAATTTCCGTGGTTTAAAGAAATTGCCGAAACATTGAGCAACGCCTTGAAAGGCTTGCAAGCGGCAACCACGCAAGGGTCTACTTTTGTCTTTGGCTACCTTGGTGGTGGGCCGTTTCCGGCGGCATTGTTACCAAATTCAGGCACATTTATTTTTGCCACACAGGTGCTTACGATGGCGGTCGTAATTTCTGCACTGTCATCCTTGCTGTTTTACTGGCGCATCTTGCCCATGTTAGTGAAAGCATTTTCTTGGGTGTTGACACGGACTATCGGTGTTGGCGGTGCTATCGGCGTATCTACAGCGGCCAACGTATTTTTAGGCATGGTTGAAGCGCCACTTTTTATCAAGCCTTACCTTGCAAAACTATCGCGCGGTGAGCTATTTATTACGATGACTTGCGGCATGGCGGGCATCGCAGGCACGGTCATGGCGGTGTACGGTTCAATGCTGCAAAACGTACCCGATGCGATTGGTCATATTTTAATTGTGTCCTTCGTTAGCGCGCCCGCTGCGATCGCTATTTCATGCTTGATGGTGCCGCCGGAAGGTGAACCTACTGATGGCGATGTAACCAAAGAAAACCCATCAACATCAGCGATGGATGCCATTACCCAAGGTACTGCCGACGGCATTCAGTTGTTTATCAATGTGTGCGCATTACTGTTAGTGCTCATCGCCTTAATTGCGATGGCAAATTCATTGCTCGCATGGATATTTCCGGCCATCAATGGTAAACCGATGACCTTGCAAGGTATTTTGGGCTGGCTGATGTCGCCAATAGTTTGGCTTATCGGCATTCCCTGGGCAGAGGCACAAACTGCGGGCGCATTGATGGGCACCAAGACGGTCATCAATGAGTTTGTGGCGTTTTTAGATCTAGCAAAAATCCCAGCGGATCAACTGTCTGAGCGTAGCCGCATTATCATGACCTACGCCCTGTGCGGTTTCGCCAATTTTTCGTCTATTGGCATCATCATCGGCGGCATGAGTACCATGTGTCCGGAGCGCCGTACAGAGATTACCAACCTTGGTTATAAATGCCTCATCGGTGGCACTTTAGCGACGTTATCGTGCGGTGCGTTGGTCGGTATTTTTTACTAGGTTATTTATATGCACAGTATTCCTTTAGTTGCCGTTGATGCAGCGGCGTTGGCGCAGTTTTGCGCAGACGCGCAAACTAGCGCACCAATATTTTCGGCATGGGTGCAGCACACGCAATTTAAAGCTGCAGCGCAAACATTTTGCTTACTGCCAGGCGTTGATGCGCAACATCCAATAGCGGCAGTATTGGTGGGCGTTGCGGTCAATAAACAAGGTGCGGTCGATGATGTTTATTGCCTATCGCACTTGCCTTATGGGTTGCCTGAGGGCAATTACCATCTCGCTAAAAAAGGTGAGAAGGGCGAGGCAGGCCTGCCCGCGACGGGTTTAGAAATTGCAGCACCATTGGCAACACTTAGCGTTGGCTTGGGTGCGTATCAATTTACCCGCTACAAAAAACCACGTCGCGCTGCTGCCGTGATTGCATTAGGCGTCAGTCCCGAATGTGTGCAGGCGCAGCGCTTGGTGGATGCGGCTGCCCTTGCGCGCGATCTCATTAATACCCCTACCGAAGATATGGGCCCCGCACATTTGGCAGACGCTGCACAGGCAATTGCTAAGGCTTGTGGCGGAGAATATTGCGAGTGGGTGGGCGACGCGCTGTTGGACGCAAATTTCCCCGCTGTGCACGCGGTGGGGCGCGCCAGCCATCGTCCGCCACGGGTGTTTGAAATTACATGGGGTAATCCGGCGCACCCTAAAATTTCCATCGTGGGTAAGGGGGTGTGCTTTGATACCGGCGGGCTGAACATGAAGGGTGCAGATGGCATGCGCCACATGAAAAAAGACATGGGTGGCTCAGCCCATGCGCTGGCGCTGGCGCAACTGATCATGCATGCCAAACTACCCGTGCGCTTGCAAATGCTAGTGGCGGCAGTTGAAAACGCAGTGAGCGG
>JAYUOW010000010.1:0-6852 GCA_043760555.1 Betaproteobacteria bacterium | reverse complement strand
GATGTTGGGTTACACACCAACCCAACCTACAAGCTGAAAACGCCCTAAAATAGGGCGTTTTCAGGCACTACTCTGGGTGTAAAAACACTAAAACCCTTGCCGCACAATTGCCTTGGTTTGCGTCGTGCCGCTATAGGCTCCTGCATTAAAGGTGTAGGTCATTGCCGCTGCATTCGCACTGCTAAAATTAATGCTCAACGTGCCTACTGGATTCACCTTTAACACCGCTGGATTATAAGTGGCACCCAACCAAGGTGAACCTACTGTGCTGTACAACGCACCGGCGTAGGTGTTGCCCGTCCACGTTCCACCGGGCAATACAAACCAGGTATTTTTACCGTCCGCGCCGTAGGTGTACCACACGCCAAAAATAGTGCCAGCTTGCTGGGCGAAGTTAATACCCCAGCCATCTTCAGCGGTACCCGCCCACCATAAATCACCCACATTAAACGGTGCTACGCCCCCACTAAAGGCCTGCCGCTGAATGGCTTTGCTTCCGGTGACGCCATCGATGGTGTAGGCCAGCGTAGCGGCACCAGTACCGCTAAAGGTGATGGTGATATTGCCAACTGCTGCACCCACTACAAATTGAGCGCGGTTATAGTTGGTAAACGGGGCTGACGTGGGTTGGTAAATCGCACCGGTGTAGACCGTAAAGTCGGCGTTCCACGTGCCACCGGGCATCACGTACCAGCGCGGTTGACCAGCCGCGTCATACACATACAAGGCGTTGAACTGCACGCCGTTGCTATGCTGCTGAATGCTCATGCCCCAGCCGTTTTCCGCCGTGCCTGCCCACCACATATCGGAATAGTTAGTAGATGGCACCAGCGGCAAACTTACCGCGTCAATCCATGCGGCGTCTGCACCGCCTGTAGCGCCTTCGTCTTTTTCGTAGGACCACGTGATGGTGTGTGCACCGGCCGTGATCGGTACGTTTACGATTCCCCACGCCACTTCACCCGATGCACCAATAACTTTGGCATCCGCGCAGGCACCGTTCACTTCTTGCTCAACACCATCAATTAAAAAGCGCAAACAATCAAACCCGTCTTCGCTCGACACGCGACGCGCAAAGGTGACGTTGCCCGCTCTAAAGGTGCCGCTAAATTGAATTTGTGCTTTTGCCTCATTACCGATTGGGCTGGTTTTTAGGCTGCAAAAACCGTCATAGCGCGAGTCGGTGGCTACTACCCATGACGCTGTGGCGGCGGCAGGTTTAGTCCAGCCTTTAGGCACCGCGCAGCCTTCTGGAAACACGCCTTGATCCACTAACGATACGACATGCTTCAGCGGACCACCCAATGCCGCATTAACGGGATTGCTTAAGGTGACGGTAAATGTTTCGGGCGCTTCTGATGTGGTGTCGGTATTGGTCGGAATGGCAATGGTTTTGGGGCTTACGTCGCCATTTGACCAGGTGACGGTGCCGGTGGAGGCGGTGTAGTCAGCGCCCGCTATGGCCGTACCGTTGCTGGTGGTGTAGGTCACCGACACGTCGCCAAATGAGCCTTCGGTACGCGACACTGCTATTTGCGCAGGGTTGCCTTCTACTTCAGTTTGACCCGTGGCGGCAAATTGCACAATACCCGGGAAATTAGCGGGCTTTACCGCAAAAAAGCTTTCGACAACGCCTTCATTGGTGGCCGATGTGCGCACACCCGAGCGCGCAAATATGCCTGCACCGCGCACCGCAAAGGCCTCGCGACAGCCTGCTAAATCTGTCTGATCATTCGCGCCGATGGCCGAAAATAGGGCGTCTCGGGCTTCTATTAGGGTTGGGTCATTGGGTGTTAGCTTGTAGGCGGCAACGATGTAGCGCTTCATGCGGTCTTGCGCTTGCGCGAATGTTAGCCGCCCGCTATCACGCAACATCGACGCATAGCAGCCCCACAGCATGGATGACCACACTTCGCCGGTATTGTGTACGGCAGCGTTGTCGTTAGCAAACGCGGGTGGCGGGTTGGTGGGTAATGACACGCCCGTTTCAATATGCTTAAAAGTCAGCGGACTTTTGGTCATGTCAGTGGAATAAGGATAACGACGGAAACCGTTATAGTGCGCATCGCTTATGGTTAGCCCAGCAATTTGCGGGCCGTCTTCGGCGTATGAACCCACAGTATTGTAAACACCCGCAAAGTTAGTACCCACTGCCGTTTGTGCATCTTCCGGTTTTACGATCATCAACTGCGCATGAAAGTCCGCCCAGCCTTCGCCTAAGCCGCGCGACTGCGACGAACCTAGTCCGTTGGCGTTACCAATTAAGCGGTTACTAATATAGTGACCCCATTCGTGCGCGATGACCATATTGTCGAGTGTGCCGTCACGATCAACACCTAAAACGCGCTGTAGTTTAATGTTGACGGCTTCAGTAATTAAACGGGCTTTTAGCGCTACGCCGTCGGCTTGCGTTACCATCAATATTGGAATGGTGATGGCTTCGGTGACGGTATCGTCGTCGGCAAACGCAAACGGGTTACCCGCGACGTTGTTGACAATAACCACGCCAACTGCGCCAGCAAGTTGTGCATTGCGTGCTTTCGTTTTGAAGGTACATAAACCACGATCAATCAAGGCCACCCGCCCTGTTAGCAAGGTAGGAAAAGCGCTGCAGCCGTCGCCAATGGGTGCCACTGCATCTTCAGCCAAAATTAGCGAGCCGGTTACATCAAAACTAGTCAGCCCAAACAGTGCTCCAACCGACACCCGCTGCAATGCGGCTCCCGCCGTTACAGCCGCGCCGCCCTTGCCTCTAAACATATACATCCGCATGCGTGGCCGTGCACCGTCGGTCGGGGTAGACATGTTGGCGTTATCAAAGCCGGCAATATCTTGGCCTTGTGCGCGAATAGAATCGTTGCCTAGGCCGCCGCGTTCTAAATTACTGGTTTGCGCATTGCCGTGGATTTCTTTAAAGCCGGCGTCGTAGTACCAATCATGCAGCCAGTTGACCATATAAAACAAATTTACGACGCTGGCCACAGACTGAGCGCGGCTTGATACCGGCCCTTTCGTAAAATCATAGCTATACAAAAACGCATCGGGCCCTGAAGTACAGGCGTGGTAGTCGCCAATGGCGGTGGACGCCACATTGCATTCGTCTAATCCCACCTCGAACAAATCGGCAGGCACGGTGGTCGTGCCCGGCAACGCAGTCGGTGCTAAACGATTCGCCCATGCTTCGACGTTATTGCCAATTGTTTTGGTCGCCCCTGCGGGCAGCCACGGGTCATTGGTTGAAATTGGGCCGCTCTCTAGCGTAATGTCATTGGGCGCAATAAAAGGCGGTTGAAAACCATCGTTTTTACCCGTGGGGTGCGGATACGCGCCGCGCCCGGTGGGGCCGGATTGCGGCAGATTAACGCCGCCTTTTTCAGCAAAAACCCGGTAGCTAAACGCCACATCGGAGGTTAAATTATTGCGGAACAACATCCGGCCATTATCGGCAGCAATTACGTAGCTGTAGGCTGCCATTTCGCCGCTGGGGCTTGCGCGTAGGTTAAGTTCTACGTAATAGGCAGCCACAAGTTCCACGCCCACGCGAAACCATACCGGCTTTAGACGCGCATCGTCGCCCATGCGCGCGCGACCACCGCTCAACATGCTTTCGGGCATATTGAAGGTGCGGTAAGGATTGACCGTTACTAGCCCTGTTTTGGCATTAAGGTCAGCGGTTTTTTCCCTTACTGTCGTCTCTGTTAGTATCGCCGTAATGGCGGGCGTAAAGCCAAAATCAGCAAGGGCCGATGCAATAGCCTGCTGCGGGGTGAACACAAAACTTGTTGCATTCACTTTAAGCGCAGGCGCTTTAGAGCTCGTTACATTGCTGGCCGTGACCGCCGTGGCCGCACCGTCACCCACGATGGGGCCTAGCTGCCCGCGAATGGCTAGGGGCTGCTTATCGGCGTTCATCAACACACTGACTGACTCACGGAAAATTTCCGTACCCTGCATTTGATGGTCAAACGCCACCAAGTAGCCGCCCGCAAAGGCGTCGTCTACATAACGCAATTGCGCACCGTCAACGCCTTCGGCTGACACTTGGTAGAGATCGGCCATGCTTTTTAAATGCGCCCTCGCGGCTTGTTCGGGTGTGTTTTTAGCCGCCAACGCACGCAATTCGGCCGTGATCGTTTTGGGCGGCGCAAACGTCATTAAATTAGGCAAACCTAAGCGCTCATCGGTATGAATGGTGGCAGGTTTTAATTGCCCAACAGCAGCATAGGTACGGCTTTGCAATTTAGCGCTGGCGGATTTATCGAGCAGCGGTGCGCTCAAGTCTTGCGCATTAAAGTTAGGCAGCGGCTTGGCGTGCGCGTGATTAACTAACGCTGCTGGAAGCCACAGCGCGATGATAGTCGCAGATAATAATTTAAGCGAAATGTTCAAAAAAACTCCCGAATAGAAAAGTGCGCTAGCCTGCGCAGTATGGAACAGCCCCAAAAAACACCAAAAAAGCGACAGATTTGAAGCATGAAGTCTACGCCCATTTGTGAATAACTGTAGCCGCTAAACGTATTTTTGGCTGATGATGTGGCGCTTTTGGTCACTCCAACGCCAACCAAAGCACTTAAAATAATAGCTGTAGATGCCCTATTTACGGGCATCTACAGCCAATATTTAGGGTACGATTGCGATTAACAACGGCACAATACTAACACTGAGCAATTATCGTTTACTATTTGACCCAACCTTTATCGTCAGGAAGCTACCAACACCATGTTGCCCCAACAAAACCAAAACCCAAGTGATCCTCAAACGTCAACCGCCGCCAGCACGCTAAAAAGTAAGGGCGGTTTTGCGCGCGTGTTCAAGGCATTCGGCTACTCTATTCAAGGCTTAAGCCATGCGGTGCGCTATGAGGCGGCGTTTCGCCAAGAGCTTATTTTGGTGGTGCCGGCCACTATTGCGTTGTGGTTTTTGCCGATCACTTTGCTTGAAAAAACGGTGTTATTGGGCACGCATTTTTTGGTGCTGATTGTGGAGCTACTTAATTCAGCAGTTGAAGCCGTAGTGGATCGTGTTTCAACCGATCGCCATCCGCTTTCAGGCCGCGCGAAGGACCTTGGCAGCGCAGCAGTGTTGCTGGCGGTGTTGTTTATGATGTCGGCTTGGCTATTGATTGTAGGACCGATTGCACTCCTTTATTTTAAGGTTTAAGCAACATGAAGTTAGTAGATAAAGCCCGCACCGTAAAACAAGCCCTTATCGGCTAAACCACGCAAGGAGCCGCGTTCGCGTCGCTGGGCGTCTTCAGAGCATTAAGTTCGTTAGGCGTTCACCTTACAGCGCCGTTGTCATCATATCGTCATCATCCACACGGACACTTTGCTTTTTGACTGACCGTCATGGTGCCGGCAAACCTTATCCGTACGTTGTTTGTGATCGGTTTTTGTGGTGCACTCCCGTTTGCGGCGCACGCCGCATCGCCGTCGGCGTCCACCGCCGATGCCCTTAGGGGCCAAGCACGCTATTTGCGACTGTGCGCAGGCTGCCATAGCGCCGCCCCTGATTACCGTGCGAAGTCGGCTGCGAATCGCCCTGATGCGTTGCGCTTGGCGGTCAATGCTGTGAGCGGGATGGGCGTGTTGCAACCCTTGCTTACCAACGCAGATTACGACGATATTGCGGCCTATTTGGGGGACACAACGCTGAATGAAAACGTGCTTACCGTGGCACCGCGAGGCGATGGTTTGGGACGCATCACTGCAACGCGTGGCAATATGGATTGTGGTGGGATTTGCGCGTGGGCTTACCCGCTGGCTACAGATGTTGTCATTGATGCTACACCGTTGCGCGGATCAACTTTTATGGGTTGGTCAGGCGCCTGCAACGGCACAGGCAGTTGTCGTGTCAATATGAATGGCGCACAAACTGCGTTCGCCCAATTTATGCGCAACAGCGCCGCGACTGACTATTCCGGACTTTGGTGGGGCGGCATTGCTGAAAACGGTTGGGGCGTTTCTATCACCCATCGCGCGGCGTCGGGGCAGCAATTTATCACGCTCTATATTTACGACAAAGATGGCGCACCCACGTGGCTGGTGGTGCCGGGCGGCGTGTGGGCTGAAAACTTTACCGTGCTACTCGGCAAAGCCTATCGACCCAGCGGATCACCGTTGAACAATTACCGTAGCGATCAACTTATTGTAGATGATGCCATAGGCGAAGTAACGCTACGATTTGCATCCGCCACCGCCATTGATCTTAGCTACCAACTTGACGGATTATCAGGCCGCAAACAATTACAGCGGCAACTGCCTGCCAACACCAACGCAATGCCAGCGCGTGAAATCGCTGATTTATGGTGGGGTGGCGAAGCTGAAAACGGCTGGGGCTTGAGCATTGCGCAACAAGCCGACACCCAATTTGCCGTATGGTATTCCTACAACAGCAACGCCCGCCCAACTTGGTGGGTAATGTCAGATGGTGCCTTGAATATGCTGGGCAACAATTTGCAATACAGCGGCACGCTGTATCAAACCAGGGGCGCCGCATGGCTGGGCGCAAGCTATGACCCCGCGCCATTGCAAATTACGCCAGTTGGCACGCTACGGCTTAATTTGGGTGCCAACATTATCGTTAACGACATTGCGATGGATGCGCAATTTTTAAGCGGCGAATTTGCGGGTACGACGAACGTTAAAAAAATAGTGCGACAACCGTTTTGATATTGGTGCCAGCTCTAGGCCAATCTTGCCAACGCTTCTTTCGTCAACTGAAAAACCAACAGAAGCCGTCAGAATATCACCGCACTAGTGTCCGGTTTAAATCAAGGTAACAGGCTGAAGAAGCCCTATTTATAGGCTTAAGCAAGGTTTATAGGGTGTCTGACTTATGAATTTTTGGCGA
>JAYUOW010000009.1:0-21036 GCA_043760555.1 Betaproteobacteria bacterium | reverse complement strand
TTTGCTGCAGGCTTAGCGCAGCTTGGTTTTAAGCGCGGCGATAATTTAGCTATTATTGGCGACAACCGTCCGCGCCTGTATTGGGCCATGGCGGCTGCACAAAGTTTGGGCGGCGTACCCATTCCCTTGTATCAAGACGCTATTGCGCAAGAAATGGTTTATGTATTGGCCGACGCCGACGTGCGTTTTGCGGTGGTGGAAGATCAAGAGCAAGTAGACAAAATGTTAGAGATTGCGCCGCAATGTCCGGCGCTTATCCAGGTAATTTTTGATGATCCACGTGGATTGCGTGCCTACGACCAGCCGATGTTAAAGGCGTTTGCCAACGTGCAATTATTGGGCGATGCATTTTTAGTTGCGCACCCAAATTACGTTGCTGAGGAAGTCGATAAAGGCCTACCAACGGACATCGCCGTGATGTTGTATACATCGGGTACCACGGGCAAGCCCAAGGGCGTTGCACACACGCACGCGGCGTTGATACACACCGCGCGCGTGCTGGTAAATTTCGATGGCATGACGGCGGACGATGATGTGCTGTGCTATTTACCGATGGCGTGGGTAGGGGACTTTTTATATTCTTACGCACAAGTGCATGTGGCAGGCTTTTGCTTAAACTGCCCGGAAAGCTCCGAAACCGTGACCACCGATTTACGCGAAATTGGCCCCACTTATTATTTTGCACCACCTCGTGTGTATGAAAATATCATGACGCAGGTGATGATCCGTATTGAAGACGCGAGTGCTATCAAGCGCCAGATGTTCCATTATTTTATGGACGTGGCTAAACGCGTTGGGATGAAAATTTTAGATAAGCAGGGCGGCGTGGGCTTTGCTGATCGTGTGCTGTATAGCATTGGTAGCGCCTGTGTTTATGGGCCGTTGAAGAACGTGTTGGGCATGTCGCGTATTCGCGTGGCCTACACAGGCGGCGAAGCGATTGGCCCTGATTTATTTAATTTTTATCGTTCCATCGGCATCAACCTAAAGCAGCTTTACGGTATGACCGAAACTTGCGTCACCGTGTGCATGCACACATCGGGCGATGTAAAGCTAGGCACAGTCGGTAAACCCATGCCCGGTGTGGAAGTAAAAGTGGCTGAAAGCGGCGAAGTGCTGGTGCGCTCGCCAGGCATGATGCACGGCTACTATCGGTTGCCAGAAGCCACGGCTGCTACGATCAATGCAGACGGATTTTTTATGACTGGTGATGCGGGCTTTTTTGATAAAGACGGTCACTTAATTATCATTGATCGCGCGAAAGATGTGGGTCGGTTGCTGAACGGCAGTTTGTTCGCGCCAAAGTTTATTGAAAACAAATTGAAGTTTTTTCCGTTCATCAAAGAGGCCGTAGCCTTTGGCGATAATCGCGATTGTGTTTGCGTGATGATTAATATCGACATCACGGCCGTGGGCGATTGGGCAGAACGCCGTAATTTGGGCTATGCGGGCTATATTGATCTAGCTGGAAAGAGCGAAGTGTATGGGCTGATTCGTGAATGCGTGGCAAAGGTGAATGTGGAATTTGCGCAAGACCCAAAGCTGACAGCATCGCAAATTAAGCGCTTCGTTGTTTTGCATAAAGAGCTAGACGCTGACGATGGTGAACTGACACGCACGCGCAAAGTGCGGCGCAATATTGTGATTGAACGCTATGCCACTATTATTGATGCGCTGTTTAGCGATGCACCAAGTTGCGAAATTGAAGCGACGGTAAAATTTGAAGATGGGCGATCAGGCAAAGTGAAAGCAAATCTCCGGCTAGAAAATGCTGATACGGTTACTGATGCTTCATTGGCAAAGGCGGCATAAGATGACGACCGATACAAGAAAAATTGGCGATGTCATTTTAGCGTTAGAAAATATATCGCTTTCATTCGGTGGCGTGCATGCGCTAACCGACATTAGTTTTGATGTGCGGGAACATGAAATTCGCGCCATCATCGGCCCTAACGGTGCAGGCAAAAGCTCGATGCTTAACGTCATCAACGGCGTTTATCATCCGCAAAAAGGCGCGATTACATTTTTAGGTGAAAAGCGCAGCAAGATGGAGCCGCACAAAGTCGCCAAGCAGGGGGTGGCGCGCACGTTTCAAAACATTGCGCTATTTAAAGGCATGAGTGTGCTGGATAACCTCATGACTGGCCGTAACTTGATGATGAAAACCAATATTTTTCAGCAAATGATTTATTGGGGCGCCACCCAAAAAGAAGAAGTGGAGCACCGCCAACGCGTAGAAGAAGTAATTGAGTTTTTAGAAATTCAAGCTATTCGTAAAACACCCGTGGGGCGCTTGCCTTATGGCTTGCAAAAGCGCGTGGAGCTTGGGCGCGCATTGGCTGCAGAGCCCCGTCTTTTGCTGCTTGACGAGCCCATGGCAGGTATGAACGTGGAAGAAAAACAAGACATGTGCCGCTTTGTGTTGGACGTAAATCAACACTACGGCACCACTATTGTGTTGATTGAACACGACATGGGTGTGGTAATGGACATCTCGGATCGTGTAGTGGTGCTGGATTACGGTAGAAAAATTGGCGATGGTTATCCCGATGAAGTGCGCGCCAATAAGGCGGTGATTGCTGCATATTTAGGAGTGGCACACTAATGGGCGCGTTTATTGAAGTGGTGCTGGGCGGCTTAATGTCGGGCGTGTTGTATTCGTTGGTGGCGCTGGGCTTTGTGCTAATTTTTAAGGCGTCGGGTGTGTTTAATTTTGCGCAAGGTGCGATGGTATTGCTCGCCGCCCTAGCATTTGCGCGCTTCTCCGAGAAAATGCCAATGCCGGTGGCCTTTGTGTGTGCAGCGTTGGTAATGATAATTTCAGCGTGGCTAATTGAGCGGCTTGTGCTCCGCCATTTAGTTAATCAAGAGCCAATTATTTTATTTTTAGCCACTTTTGGTATCACCTATTTTATTGAAGGCTTTGCGCAATTGGTGTTTGGATCAGAAAGCTATCCCATCAATTTAGGCTTGCCGATCGAGCCGTTGATGATTTTAGAATCTACTTTTCCGGGCGGTATTTTAGTTAACGTGGCTGATATGTACACGGCGGGTGTTGCCGCCGCACTGGTTGCAGTGCTCGCGCTATTTTTTCAAAAAACCGCAACGGGTAGGGCGTTACGCGCCGTGGCCGACGACCATCAAGCCGCGCAATCTGTGGGCATCCCGCTTAACCGTATTTGGGTGATCGTGTGGAGCGTATCGGGTGTGGTGGCGCTGGTGGCGGGTATTGCGTGGGGATCAAAATTTGGCGCGCAGTTTTCATTAGTATCGATTGCGTTGAAAGCCATACCAGTAGTGATTCTTGGCGGTTTTACATCCGTACCGGGTGCGATTGTGGGTGGGCTAATTATTGGTGTGGGTGAGAAGATTGCGGAAGTGTATTTAGGCCCAATTATTGGCGGTGGTATTGAAAACTGGTTTGCGTATGTGTTGGCGTTGGGGTTCCTGCTTTTTCGTCCCGAAGGCTTGTTCGGCGAACGTCACATAGATAGGGTGTAAGTTATGTTCTATAGAGAAAATGGCCAGTTCAAAACTCGCTACGTCGATGACCAAGCGCTACTTCCTATCGCGCAAGACCGTTGGTTTATGGTGTTGTTGATGGCGGTGGTGTTTGTTGCTATTCCGCTTTTTGCGAGCGAATATTTATTTCGCGCTATTTTGATTCCTTTTTTAATTTTGGCACTTGCCGCCGTGGGCTTAAATTTATTGGTCGGTTATTGTGGGCAAATATCATTGGGCACTGGCGCGTTCATGATGGTAGGCGCGTACGCGGCGTTTAACTTCGCCACCCGCATCCCTGATTTAAATATTTTGGTGGTTTTAGCGCTAGCGGGTTTAGTTTCTACCGTAGCAGGCATGTTTTTTGGCATACCCAGTTTGCGCATTAAGGGCTTATATTTGGCAGTGGCCACACTGGCCGCACAGTTTTTTTGCGATTGGCTCTTTTCACGCGTGAAGTGGTTTACCAACGATTCTTCGTCTGGCTCGGTTTCGGCTCCTGCCGTGACGATGTTTGGTTTTCCCATTGAAAGCCCAATAGCGAAATATTTATTTGTATTAAGCCTTGTGGTGTTTTTTAGTGTGGTGGCAAAAAATTTGGTGCGCTCACACATTGGGCGCTCGTGGATGGCCACACGCGACATGGACGTGGCGGCGGAAATTATTGGTATTCGTCCGGTGTTTGCAAAATTATCGGCCTTTGCGGTCAGTTCGTTTATTGTCGGCGTTGCGGGCGCATTGTGGGGCTTTGTGCATTTGGGGTCGTGGGAGCCGGCGGCGTTTGATGTAAACCGGTCATTTAACCTGTTGTTCATGGTGATTATTGGTGGGCTAGGTTCTATTTTGGGGTCGTTTTTGGGGGCGGCGTTTATTGTGTTGTTGCCGATTATATTGACGCAAATTCCGCATTGGTTTGGTATTCCAATTAGCACCGCCACAGGTGCGCATTTAGAGGCGATGATTTTTGGGGCGTTGATTGTTTTTTTCTTGATTGTAGAGCCGCATGGTTTAGCGCGGTTGTGGGCGGTGGCGAAAGATAAGCTGAGATTGTGGCCTTTCCCGCATTAGTTTTTTTGTTTGTGTTTTGGTGTTTCCGTTTTTTAAAATTATTCAATTGGAGGAGTGCCATGAAGTTGAATTTTAAAAGTGCAGCGTTAGCTGTCACCGCAGTGTCCACACTATTGGGCAGCGCCGCTATTGCGCAAATGCCGATGGAGCAGTTTGTGCCCGTGTTGGTGTATCGAACCGGTGCCTACGCACCCAACGGTATTCCGTGGGCAAATGGTTTTGTGGATTATTTGAAGTTAATCAACGAGCGCGATGGCGGTATCAACGGCGTCAAACTCACATTTGAAGAATGCGAAACGGCGTACGCAACTGATAAAGGCGTGGAATGCTACGAGCGTTTAAAAGGCAAAGGGCCTACCGGAGCTACCGCTTTTAACCCACTTTCTACCGGCGTTACCTTTGCGATTAGCGATAAAGCCCCAGTTGATAAGGTGCCAATTTTTACGACAGGCTATGGTCGATCCGAATCCGTAAACGGTAGTGTATTCCAGTGGAATTTTCCGCTTATGGGTACTTACTGGACGGGCGCTGATATTTTGGTGCAACACGTGAGCAGCAAGGGTAGTTTAAAGGGCAAAAAAATTGCGCTGGTGTATCACGATTCACCATTTGGCAAAGAGCCAATTCCAGTGATGGAGGAACACGCTAAAAAACACGGCTTTGAATTGGTGAAGTTGCCAGTAACGCATCCCGGCCTAGAGCAAAAAGCGACATGGCTGCAAGTGCGCCAGCAGAAGCCTGACTATGTCTTTTTATGGGGTTGGGGCGCGATGAACTCAACAGCGATCAAGGAAGCGATTGCAGTGGGCTATCCGCGCTTGCAGATGTACGGCGTATGGTGGAGCGCGGCTGAGCAAGATACGCAGCCTGCAGAGGCCGCAGCGAAGGGCTACAACGGCTTAGCTTTTCAGCATAGCTCAGAGCGCGACAATATTGTGCATAAAGACATGGCTAAAAACGTATACGCCAAAAACAAAGGCACCGCAGGTGGCGTGAAAGACGTCGGCGGTGTTCTCTATAACCGCGGCATGATTAGCGCGATGTTGGTGGTGGAAGCCGTGCGCACAGCACAAACTAAATACGGCAAAAAATCACTGACCGGCGAGCAAGTGCGTTGGGGTGCTGAAAACTTAAACATCGACACCGCGCGCATTAAGGCCATGGGCTTTGAAGGCATTTTGCAGCCAATTAAAACCTCGTGTAACGACCACGAAGGTGCCCGTAAAGCGCGCATCCACACGTGGGATGGCAAAGGCTGGAGCTATACATCTGACTGGTACGAAGCGGATATGAAGATGCTCCGTCCGATGATTGACGCGCAGGCTGCTAAGTACGCGGCGGATAAGAAAATCACGCCTGTTAATTGCGCTAAGGCTGGTTAAGTACGTATTTTCGTAGGCTAGCAACGTAGGTCGGGTTAGCTTAGGGGTTTTTCCTAAGCGTAACCCGACACAACGCTAAAAAATTTGCCAGTTTCAAAAACCGCTAGGAACCTCTCCATGCAAACCGAAGCAAGTGTTGCACCAACATCTGTCGCACCGCCAAAAGCCCCACCGTTATTGGCTGTAAGCGGCATTGAGGTTATCTATAATCACGTTATCTTAGTGCTAAAGGGCGTGTCCCTCAACGTACCCGAAGGCGGTATTGTCGCGCTGCTTGGTGCCAATGGCGCGGGCAAAACCACGACCCTTCGTGCGATTTCAAACCTGCTGCACAGCGAACGCGGTGAAGTCACCAAGGGCAGTATTAGCTATAAGGGCGCACAGATTCACAACCTGACTCCATCTGATTTAGTAAAGCGCGGCGTTATTCAAGTGATGGAAGGCCGTCACTGCTTTGCGCACTTAACGGTAGAAGAAAATTTACTTACCGGTGCGTATACCTTAAACGCATCTAAAGCCGAAGTAGCCGCCCAATTGGAGCGGGTTTACGCTTATTTTCCGCGCTTAAAAACGCGCCGACAATCGCAGTCTGGCTACACATCGGGTGGTGAGCAGCAAATGACCGCAGTAGGCCGCGCCTTGATGTCAAACCCAAAAATGATTCTGCTCGATGAGCCTTCGATGGGCTTAGCGCCGCAAGTAGTAGAAGAAATTTTTAGCATCGTGCGCGATCTAAACCAAAAAGAAAAAGTAAGCTTTTTGTTAGCTGAACAAAACACCATGGTCGCGTTACGATTCGCTGATTTTGGCTATATTTTAGAAAATGGTCGTGTGGTTATGGAAGGCGACGCCAAACATTTGAGCGACAACGAAGACGTAAAAGAATTCTATTTAGGGCTATCTACAGCAGGCCGTAAAAGCTTTAGGGACGTGAAGCATTATCGTCGCCGCAAGCGTTGGTTAGCATAAATGATGTTCTACGATAAGCTCGAAAACCGCGATGCAAAAAACCGTGAAGATGCCCTATTTACGGCGCTCTCAAGCCAGTTAATTCATGCAAAAACGCATGCACCGCACTTTGCAAAACTGCTCGCCGATATTGATGTAGCCGCAATCAATACGCGTGATAGCTTGGCCACGCTGCCCATCACCCGCAAGAGTGAGCTCATCGATTTACAAGCCGCCATGCCGCCGTTTGGTGGCTTAAACGCTACGGCGGTTGGCGGGTTAGCAAACATCTTTGTATCCCCCGGCCCCATCTACGACCCGCAAGGATTTGGCGATGATTGGTGGCGCAGCGCCCGCGCGCTGTACGCTGCAGGATTTAGAAAAAATGATGTGGCCATTAATACGTTTTCCTACCATCTCACACCGGCAGGTACGATGTTTCAATCTGGCTTACACGCGTTAGGCTGCTGTGTAATTCCTGGGGGCGTTGGGCAAACAGAAATGCAGTTGGCCACCATTGCCGCATTAAAACCGAGTGGCTATGTGGGCACGCCGTCATTTCTAAAACTCTTGCTAGATAAAGCCGACGCGCTGCAAATTGACATTAGCTGCATTAAGCGCGCGCTAGTTTCCGGTGAGGCATTTTTGCCTGCTACCCACGCCTATTTAGCCAGCCGAGGCATCACCGCTATGCAATGTTACGGCACCGCAGACCTAGGCATTATTGCCTATGAAACATCTGCCCGCGAGGGCTTGGTGGTGGAAGAAAATGTGATTGTAGAAATCGTGCGTCCGGGTACTGGCGATGTGGTGCCGGACGGTGACGTGGGCGAAGTGGTGGTAACGACATTCAATAAAGATTATCCCTTGGCGCGTTTTGCCACGGGTGATTTATCCGCCGTAATGCTAGGTCAATCCCCCTGCGGACGCACCAATATGCGCATACGCGGTTGGCTTGGCCGCGCGGATCAAACCACCAAAGTGCGCGGCATGTTCATCCACCCGCAGCAAATTGCGGCTGTGCTAAAACGTCATCCCGCCGTCACGCGTGCCTGCTTAATTGTGAGCCACGATGCGAAAGGTCAAGACCAAATGGAGTTGCGTTGCGAGGCGATAAGTGCGCTAAATACCGACAGCATTGCCGATGACTTGCGTGATTTGACGAAGCTTAGAGGCAGCGTAGAGCAAGTAGCGCCCGGTGTGCTGGCTAATGATGGTAAGGTTATTGCGGATGTGCGGGGGCAGTGACGGCGGCGTTTTTATATTTTTAATATGCCTGAAGATGCCCTAAAATAAGGTGTCTTCAGGCAATTCTATTCGCGCTAATTCCTCATGATAATTTATGCCTCCATTACGGTGCGTGCTGTACACTTAAAAATTATGACCATGCCGTAACCTAGGAGTTAGTATGAAATTTCAACGAGTTCAAATTCGCGAGCGTTGCTTGGTTTTGTCCACTTTGTTGATTGTTGCGCTGGGCGGTTGCGCGGTGAGCAATCGCGCACCACAAACATTCAAAGAGCTTGAGGCAATTGCTAAAGCCGAGGATATTGGCGCAGTGTTCAAAATCGCGCGGGATGACCAGCCTTTACGTGCGTTGGTCTTGCTGGAAAAAATCCTAAAAAAACAACCGTACTTAAGCGCGACAGGTGCGCAGGTAAGCGCGTTTTTGGGTCGTGATAACGACACGCGCTCCATGTTCGATTCGCCACTGCAACCGCGAGCGGCAAACAAAAAATTAGTGCTATCCGAGTTGATCGCGCACGATGCGATTGCGCAAATTGTTGAGGCATCAAAAAATGTCCGAGTGATAATCATTGGCGAAGGTCATGCAAGTCAGGGGGAACGCGTTTTTTCGCATTTGCTTGCCAAAGCACTGAAGCCGGTAGGCTTTACCCATATTGGGTACGAGGCGCTGCAAGAGGGTGATGAAAATAGCATTCCGCAAAATGGCCCCACGCGTGACGTTGGCTTTTACACCCTCGACCCAATCATGGCTGATTACATGCGCAACGCCAAAAAATTGGGCTATGAAATTTTTGGCTATGAGCCCGATTCGGATGAAACAGCCAACCTTGATCAAAAGCAGCGTGACAACGCACGTGAACTCGGTCAAGCCCGTAACATCAAGCGAATGCTCGATAGCAATCCGAGCGCTAAAATTTTAATTCATTGCGGTGGCGCACACGGGTATAAAACGCTCTACGGCGGAGATCGCCTCTTAATGGGTGCTCACCTAATGGCGCTAATGGGTGCCGATGTGTTGTCTATTCGACAGAACATACCCGCGAGCAAGCCCAATTTTGACCTTGAGGATTATCAAGTCTTATTACGCGCAATGCTCGCCGATAAGCCAACGGTATTTCGTCAAAAGGACGGTAAATGGCATACGGAGCAAGGTTTTGACATGGTGGTATTTCACCCTCGCGTGCCGGATATACACGGTCGAGGTGGCTGGATGACGATGAATGGCTATCGCAAATTGCACTTGGTTGATATTCCTGCGCTGCCCGCCCGCACGCTAGTGCGCGCGGCAAGCTGGCCGCCGCAAGCGCGCGGCATTGCGATGGATCAGGTGCTGGCGTATGCGGGCGACACCCAAGCGCCGTTGTTTTTGCCAGTAGGTGAATATTTGCTGGTCCGCGTAGCAGAAGCAGGAGAATCTACGCCGTTGGGGCGGGTGACGATTAAATAATTGCTCGGTTGAAAGAGTGCTTTGATGCCTGAAGATGCCCTAAAATAGGGCGTCTTCAGGCACATACTTAAGCTGAAAATGGGCACCGCGCGTGTAATTTGGCCTCAATTTGTACGGTGGGCAAAACGTTTTTGTGTGCCCACATCGGTGGCGGTCTTCGCAGGTGCCGATTAACTTAACACCGACGTGGGCACGCAAACAACGCTTTGCCCACCCTACAACTGCTCGCGCTGAGCGATGAAGCGCTGGCCTCGCTTTGCTTTGCTGATTGCAACGCCGTGATGTTATGAGTTTGCCAGCGGTAGCCTACGGGCTCGGTTTTTCAGCCGTGGCAATGGCTAATGGTGCGGTTGCCGTAGCGCCATCACCAGCTTTTGTGGGCGCGTTGGAAGCTGTTGCGGCGGCAACTGTCGGCTTCACATTCACTGCGCTTAAAATCGCTTCCGCCACTTCGCATCACTTTATCAACGGACTCTTCCGAATAGCCAATAAACGTGCGTTTCACCGTGCCGTCGCCATTGATGATGACCAAATGCGGCACACCATTTTGGCCGTATGCTTTGGACGCCTCACCGCGGTAATCATGCGAAAGCACGCTTTTCCATCCGCCCATTCTTTTTGTGGCGTTACGGAATTCGTCGCGTTCTTCAATGTTTACGGTGACTACCCGCAGCAGTTCAGGTGCTAAGCGCTGCTGTAGTGCTTCTAAAACGGGTAGTTCTTTCTTGCACGGGCCGCACCACGATGCCCAGAATGATGCAACCACAACTGCACCTTTGAAGTCACTCACTTTTATGGGATTGCCTTCACGGCTGATGCCTAAGTTGTCCGGTGCTTTGTCCCCCGGCTTGAGTGCGGCGAAGGCGCTGGTGCATGCCAAGCTAAGCAGGATTACGGCTTTGGCGGTGGCAATTTTCGTTAGCGTAGGCTGCATGTTTTTTTGCGATATTTTATGAGTTAAAGCATTGTGATTTCTCTGCTAGTACTACCTGGAGATGCCCTATTTTAGGGTGTCTTCAGGCATCTCTGCGAAGGTGCTAACGGCGTTTTTAGCGCCGCCTAACAACGCGCCAATTCGTCTTGCGGCCTTCACCACACCGGGGCGTGTCGACGCTGCAATATCGCTACTTTTATCACTGTTGGCAGCACTTATGGATTCGTAGGGCTTGTTAAAGTCAAACGCTGGTCCGGCATGCGGGCGCACGGTTTTGTGGTTTGAAATTGGGGCGCTATCAACATCAGCGCGTTTCCGGCGGCCTTGCGATTTGGCTTCGCGAATACGCGAGGCATCGTACTTTTCGCGACGTTCTTCTTCAGAAATTGGAGCGGCATTTGGGCGTTTGGCCTCAGAATCGGCCGTCGGACTACGGCTACGTGAACCCGCGGACTTTTCTGCACGGCCTTCGTTGGTTTTAGGCGCGCGTCCACTGCTTGCCGTACTAGCAAACGCAGGCGTTTCCAAGCGGGTAATTTTGCGCTTGAGCAACTTTTCAATATCGGCTAAAAAGCCATATTCATCGGGGCTGACCAGCGAAATAGCTTCGCCCGGACTGCCTGCGCGGCCGGTGCGGCCGATGCGATGCACGTAGTCTTCCGGCGTGTGGGGCAACTCAAAATTGATTACAAAGGGTAGTTGGTCAATATCTAATCCGCGCGCGGCAACTTCGGTGGCCACCATGAGCTTACATTTGCCGGATTTAAAATCTTCTAGCGCTTGGGTGCGTTCAGATTGCGTGCGGTCGCTGTGAATGGCGGTAGCGCTTAGGCCATCACGCACCAGCTGGCGGGCGAGTTTATCGGCGTCAATTTTACGACGCGTAAAAATCAGCACTTGCTGCATGTCCCGCGTCTTCACCAAGTGCGCGAGCAGGGCGTGCTTTTCGGCGGCGGGCACTTCATAAACTTGATGCGTAACGAGTTCAGCTGCTGAATTGGCCCTAGCAACTTCCACCATTTCTGGCGAGCGCATAAATTGATCAGCCAGCCGCTTAATGTCTTCCGAAAATGTGGCAGAAAACATTAAGTTCTGACGTACGGCCGGCAGGGTAGCGATGATGGATTTAATGTCGGGCAAAAAGCCCATATCCAACATGCGGTCGGCTTCATCGAGCACCAACATTTGCACTTGCGATAGGTTGATACTTTTTTGTTGCAGGTGATCGAGTAAGCGGCCGGGTGTTGCCACCACAATTTCTACACCGGCTTGCAGGGCTTTAATTTGCGGTTTGATGTCGATACCGCCGTACACCACTGCAATGCGCAGCGGCAAAAATTTGGCATAGGTGCGCACCGATTCTTCTACTTGTGCCGCGAGCTCGCGCGTTGGGGTGAGCACCAAGGCGCGTACGGGATGGCGGGCGGGCGAGGGATTATTGGTGGCATGCGGTGCCAACAAATGCAGCATAGGCAAGGTAAAGCTCGCTGTTTTACCAGTGCCAGTTTGGGCGCAGCCCATAATGTCGCGACGCGCAATAATCAGCGGAATGGCCGCCGCCTGAATGGGAGTGGGTTCGGTATAGCCCTGAGCTTCTACGGCACGCAATAGCTCGGGAACCAAATTCAATGATGCAAATGACATCAAACAGCCTTTTTAAAAATATAGCCACCTGCAATGGCGCGTGGGCAGCAAAACCTTACGATTATAGCGTTAAAGCTTGATTTAAAGGATTAAATATGTTGCGGTGCAATATTTGTGGTGCGCTCTATGAAAATTGCGTGTGCGTTGCTGCTACACTCAAGCAATGCAAGGTGCGTCTATTTTTAGTTAAGTAGACGTTAAACGGGAAGCATGTGAGGCCGAATTTTAGGGCACCTTTAAAAATTTAATTTTCTAAGCTAGGCTAGGCGCGAGCACAAAATTTAGACGACGCATATGTCGAATATGTGAGGAAAAATTTTTTGTGAGCAACAACGCATAGCGACGAAAAGTAGATTTTTGAAGGTGCCCTTAGCTAAATCATGCACTGCCCCCGCAACGGTGATTGGCCATGCGCTGCTGTAGTTCCACTGAGTTGAAATTTAGCTTGGGAAGGAAGCGGCGCTGGGGTTTATTTTATGAGCCCTAAGCCATCAGTCCGGATACCGGCCCGGCATTATTCATTGTGCGATCTACGCAATGGATATTGCGCACGCATTGCGAAAGCAGTGTGGGCAACCCATTTATCGCTTGCGGGGACGCTTGCGATCAACATCGAAAATCATGGAAACCAAACTTAAAGCAAACCTCACTCAATCTTTTAATCTTTCAAAACTGGCAATTTGCGTAGGCGCATTTTTATGCACCAATGCGTTGGCACAGACCCCACAAGCGTCGGTGGTCGAAAAAATCCCCGCCATTATCGTCACTGCTAATCGCTGGGCAGAACCACTTGCTGAAACCTTAGCGCAAGCCACAGTGATTACCCGCGACGATATTGATGCGGCACCTGCTGCAACGCTGGCCGAGCTGTTGCAGCGCCGTGCAGGCGTTGAAATTCGCGCTACCGGCGGCTCTGGTCAGCCATCGAGTGTGTTTATTCGTGGTGCCAATAGCACACACACGTTGGTGCTAATTGATGGTCAGCGTGTCGGCTCATCGACCACGGGTTCTACCGCTTTTGAAGCGCTGGCGCTCGATAATATTGAGCGCATCGAAGTCGTGAAAGGCCCGCGCTCTGGGCTTTACGGGGCAGATGCCATTGGCGGCGTGATTCAAATTTTTACACGCAACGCAGCAACTAAAGGCACCGCTATTTATGCAAATATGGGTGGTGGCAGCTACGCTACGCGTAGCCTGAATGCTGGTGTTACCCACCATATCGACAACACGGTACTATCGCTCGCTGCTGGCTCACAACGCATCAATGCGCCGTCTGCCACTAACGCGGCAGCTGGTTCGTTTACGTTTAATCCCGATCGCGACCCGACTAAAAACAGCAACGCTAAAATTGGTTTGCTGCATCGGTTTGGTATTGCTGATTCAGTCGCGCTGGATGCGTGGCAGTCGCAGAGTAAAACCGCCTTTGATGGCGGTACAGGGGACACCGACACCAACAATCGGCAAACCCAAACCGGTTTAACCTTCAAGCTAAACAATCGATTTGCGCCCAATTGGCAATCGCGATTAAGCGTTGGACAAGCTATTGATGAAAGCCGAATTACTTCAAGTTTTTCTGGATTATTCAAAACGCGGCAAGATAATTTGAGCTGGCAAAACGATATGACGCTGGCCAATACCAACCTAGCAATCGGTGCAGAACGCCGTGATGAGCGGGTTTCCAGCACTACGGCCTACACCCAATCATCACGCAAAACAAATTCATTGTTTGGCGTGGCCGCAACTAAGGTGGGTGAAATATCAATCGACGCAAATGCCCGGCATGATCGTGAAAACCAGTTTGGCAAGCGTAATACCGGTGGCGTTTCTGCTGGTTTTAAATTGCCATATGCACAGTTAATTTATGCCAGTGTCGGCACCGCGTTTCGCGCACCGTCGTTTAACGATTTGTATTTTCCGGGTTTTTCAAACGCCAAACTATTGCCTGAAAAATCACGATCTAGTGAAATCGGCTGGCGTATTACCAAGAATAATTTGCGCGCTAACGTGGCTTATTTTGATAACAAAATTGAGAATTTAATCGCTTTCGATTTCGTGACATCTACCCCGCAAAACATTCAACGGGCGCGTATCAATGGCATGGAGATGGCCGTAGAATCAGCGTTTATGGGCATCGACTGGCGCGCGCAAGTTACCTCGCAAACGCCTAAAAACGCGGATAATAATAAGCAGCTTCGCAGCCGCGCCAAAACCTTCGGTGCGCTGAGTGCTAGCCAAACTATCGGCGCATGGCGCTGGCAGGTGGATGCGGTGCTTAACGGCGCACGCTTTGATTCGGCCAGCGAATCAGCCGCATCGCGCATGGCTGGTTACAGCTTGGTTAACGCCAGCGTGGGCTACAGGGTGAATGCAAATTGGCAGCTTGAATTAGCAGCCAACAACCTTGCTAATAAAACCTACGAGCTTGCGCGTGGCTATAACCAGCTTGGTCGGCAAGTGCTGCTAAACCTTCGATTTAGTCAAAAATAAAATCTAAGTATGTGCCTGAAGATGCCCGTAAATAGGGCGTCTTCAGGCACTATTTTCAAAGGGGCAAACCAATGAATAATGAATTTTCTGCCATTGCGCCGATATCGTTTAGTTTAAAAAGTGCGCTACAAAATAAGCTCAATAAACTAACCAAGCCAATCGGCTCGCTTGGTGTTTTAGAAAATCTTGCCTTGCAAATTGGCATGATTCAAAATAGTTTAACGCCACAAATTATCAAGCCCTACGTGTTAGTTTTTGCTGGTGATCACGGTGCTGCCAACGATGGCGTAAGTGCTTATCCGCAAGAAGTTACATGGCAAATGGTGCAAAATTTTATGCAAGGTGGTGCTGCCATCAATGTGCTTTCGCGCGCGAATGGCTTGGAGCTACGCGTGGTGGACGCTGGCGTAAATCACGAATTTTTTCCGCAGCCGTATTTGCTCAATAAAAAACTAGCTTACGGGACGGCATCGTTTGTTCATGGTGCGGCAATGACTGTAGACGAAGCGCAAACGGCCATAAAACGGGGCTCGGCGCTGGTTGAGCGTATTGCTGAAGACGGTACAAATTTAATTGTATTCGGTGAAATGGGCATTGGCAACACCGCATCAGCTGCATTGCTGATGCACTATTTTACGGGCGAGCCGCTGGCTAGTTGTGTAGGCCGTGGAACTGGTTTGGATGATGCAGGTGTTGCGAAAAAGCACGCGTTACTACAGCAAGCGGTGCGGCACGGGCGCGACGTTAGAACCCCGCTTGAGGCGTTAGCGCAATATGGCGGCTTTGAAATTGCCATGATGGCGGGCGGCATGTTGGCAGCGGCGCAACATCGTTTGGTGATTGTGGTGGACGGTTTTATTAGCACCGCAGCGCTTTTGGTTGCGCACGCCTTGCAACCCAATGTGCTGCAATATGCGGTGTTTGCGCACACCAGCGGCGAGCAAGGCCACGCGGCAATGCTGCAATTTTTGCAGGCCACGCCGCTACTAAATTTGCAAATGCGGTTAGGTGAGGGCACAGGTGGTGCGCTGGCTGTACCGATTGTTGAAGCAGCACTAAAATTACTCGACCAAATGGCGACGTTTGAATCAGCCACTGTCAGTCAAGCCGTGGTGGTGCAACAGTAATGCGGCGCGAGCTAGTACTATTTCTGTCCGCGCTGCAGTTTTTTACGCGCCTACCTGTACCCGCGTGGGTAGGCCATAGCTCTGAGCAATTGAACGCCGCCGCACGTTATTTTCCGGCCGTAGGCACGCTAGTAGGCATGCTGGTGAGCGCCGTATTATGGGCGTCTTCAACCATATTGCCGTTGGGTATTGCGTTGCTGTTATCCATGGCGTGCGGCATTTTTATTACCGGTGCATTCCATGAAGATGGCTTGACGGATTACGCCGATGGCATGGGTGGTGGGTTTACGAAAGCACGCGTTTTAGAAATTATGAAAGACTCGCGCATCGGTGCCTACGGTGCAATTACTATAGCCATTACGCTGTGCCTAAAGTATCAAGCCGTGATTGAAATCGCCACACGCATCAGCTTGTTTAGCGCGTGTTTGCTGCTGATCGCCGCGCACACGCTAAGCCGCTTTGCAGCGTTCTGCATCATGGCTGTACTGCCGTATGTGCGCGAAGACGACACCAGTCGCGCCAAACCGGTGGTGCAAAGCTTATCGGCGTGGTCTATCAGCGTGGCGCTCGTTTATACGCTGATAGTCGTAGTTGTAGTGGCGATTGTTTTAGTGCAAATAGTTGGACTAAATCAGCTGGTCGCGCTAAGAATCGCTGCGTACGCAGTCGTATTTTTATTGCTAGCGTGGGGCTACATGGTATGGCGCTTGAAGGCGCGCTTGCAAGGCTACACCGGCGATTGTTTGGGTGCTACGCAGCAACTTTGTGAAGTGGCGATTTACCTAGGCGTTGTTGCGGGTACCGTCCCGTTTTAACGCTGATCTATGCCGATCATTTATCTCATCCGCCACACTACGCCAAACATCGCTAAAGGCATATGTTACGGGCGTCTTGACGTAGATGTGGCAGCGTCATTTGCCACCGAAGCGGCAGGTATTTTGGCTGCGCTCAGCACGGCTAACATTGCGACGTTTTATAGCTCGCCAGCACACCGCTGCAGCAAATTAGCGCATCACCTCGCAGGTGCGAATCACGTTCAAATTGACCCACGCTTGCAAGAAATAAACTTCGGCCAATGGGAAGGTAAAAACTTCAACGACATTCCCCGCGCGCAAATTGATGCATGGGCAGCGGATGTTGAAAACTACGTGATGCCAAGGGGCGAATCCCCTGCCATGTGTCGCGACCGCGCGCAGCTATTTTTTAATGAATATATTCAAACTGCAACCCAAAACTGCGCCGTCATCGCCCACGGCGGCAGCATTAAAGCGCTGCTGAGTATTGTGGCCAACCGCCCGCTAGCAGAAATCGCAAAATGGGAAATTGCATTCGGCGCTGTGGTTGCGTTTCAAATTTAAACGCGACGGTTCGGCAAATTATCCAAATAAAGCTGCTCCACCCGAGCCCGTGCCCAAGGCGTGCGACGCAAAAAAGTGAGGCTAGATTTCACCGTCGGATCAAGCGTAAAACAACGCACCGGCACTGCCTGCGCCATCGCCTCCCAGCCAATAGTTTCAGACAAATGAGTCACCATCGCGGCTAGCGTAATGCCGTCGAGAGTGGCTTTATTGCTCACTGTAGCTGCAGGCTCAATAGGATTCACTTAGGCAACGCCACAGCTGTTGGCGGCGCATCCACCGCAATAATCGAGATGAGTGATTGCGGTTGCTCATTTTTGATCAGCGCTTGAGTAGATTCTGATGCCGCAAACCCATCGCGTTTTTCTTTTGATTCGAAGTTTAGTAGTACCACGCGGTTATACAGCGCGTCGCCTTCGAGCGGCAATACCGCCGCGTTGTTGAAAGGCGCAAGAAGTTTTGCGCCCGCACGGGCGGCGTCGTCTAACCAAGTCTGTGCCGCTGTTAAGTTGCTGCCTGTGGCATTGGCGTTGGCGAGCGCTATTAAAAGTGCGCCAGCTGTAAATGGTTGCACATCAGCTGCGCCCTTGATTCCCACCACCGTGAACACGCCCGCGCCATCCCGCATCGGCACCACCCTGCGATAGGCGTCACCCCACCAAAATGCTTCGATACTTTTGGCGTCAGCCCAGTGCGCAATCACTGAACTTCGACCTTCGCACATGCCATACACGCACGTCACACCGCCGCCCGGGCGACCCTGCCCAATATAGCGCCCACCCGTTGCGGCATAAATCGGCGGCAGCTGGGATGAATAGGCGATGATTTTGGCGCGGTCAGCGGAGCGGCCCAGCACCAGTAAATAACCGGGTGTGAGAGCATCTGTTTTAGCAGGTGTTTGTGCCTCAGCGTCCGCGGTGAACGCTACGCATAATGCCAATAGTGCAATGAGTAATTTCAAAGTGTCACCTTGTTAGGTAGGAGGATAGTAAATTAGTAGGCTGTAGGTGCCCTAAAATAGGGTGTTTACAGGCATCCTTTAATTCGACGGATAGGTAATTGTAGGGCTGATTTGGGCATGAAAGCAATGGGATGTTTGCATCACGTTCCGTAATGCGATCGAAGGTTCGAATCCCTCGCGCGAGCAGTGCTCGCTCTTCTCCGCCCATAAAAAAAGCCCTCGCGGGCTTATTTTATTTGTGGCGGAGAAGGAGGGATTCGAACCCTCGATACGGGAGACCCGTATGCCGGATTTCGAGTCCGGTGCATTCGACCACTCTGCCACCTCTCCGGCGCTATTGCGATTTGTCGAACGAGTGCGATTATAGCTGGTTTATGGCGAAAAAACGGGGTGCGTGTGCGGGGCGTGGCATAATTTGGGCTAAATTTTTATCAAGGAACACATCATGGCGATTGTTGTAACGGGTGCAGCGGGCTTTATTGGTAGCAATATTATTCGGGCGTTAAACGCGCGGGGCGTGACGGATATTGTGGCGGTGGATAACCTTAAAAAAGCCGATAAATTCAAAAATCTAGTCGATTGTGAATTCTCTGAATACGTGGACAAGTCTGATTTTTTAACGGTGGTGGAGTCGGGTGATTTAAATGGCGGCATTCGCGCTATTTTTCATCAAGGTGCGTGCTCGGACACGATGGAAACTGATGGCCATTACATGATGGAAAACAATTATCGCTATTCATTATCGCTGCTTGATTTTTGTCAGGATGAACGCATTCCGTTGCTGTATGCTTCATCAGCCAGTGTTTACGGGGCAGGGCGTGTTTTTACCGAAACGCGGGCGCATGAGTCGCCGCTAAATGTATACGGCTATTCCAAATTTTTGTTCGACCAGGCCGTGCGTGCGCGTATGAATGCTTCAGCGGCCGCGAAGGATAAAAACCCAGGGCAAATTGCGGGGTTTAGGTATTTTAATGTGTACGGACCGGGCGAAAACCATAAGGGGCGCATGGCTTCGGTGGCTTATCATTTTTTCCATCAATATCGTGCCAACAAAAAAGTAGCGCTGTTTGCCGGTTGTGATGGCTATGAAAACGGCGAGCATCGGCGTGATTTTGTATCGGTACACGATATTGTTGCGGCCAATTTATACTTTTTTGATAACCCTAAAAAGTCGGGTATTTTTAATTTGGGCACGGGGCGTTCGCAATCGTTTAATGATGTGGCGGTGGCCACGATTAACGCCTGCCGCAAGCTTGATGGTGATGGGGCGCTGACGCTGACGCAAATGATAGAGCAGGGCGCGATCACCTACACGCCGTTTCCGGACGCGCTAAAAGGCAAGTATCAAAGCTTCACGCAGGCCGATATTGGCGCATTGCGTAACGCTGGCTACACATCCGAATTTGCGACGGTTGAAGAGGCGGTAGCGCAATATATTCCGTGGTTAGCATCACATTTATGACACTATTTGGCTGAAAACCCCTGTATAATCAGGTTGTTGCAGTTTTGAGAGATAGTTCCTTAGTTAGCTAAAAATAACTAAAAAATTTGGAATTGCATTGGAATCAAGGTATGAGGCGGGGCAGGGAATTGGGTAGCGCAAGTGGTAACGTGCTAGCCGGAATGTCTGATGGTAGTTTTTTGTGCTGTCAACCAAGGCAACTGGGTCGCGTTAGGGAAAGTGCGAAACTTGTCTTTTAAATTCGCACCGAAACAGCGTAAGCGGCGTACATGCATAAAAGCAAAAAACGTGCGGCGAGGCTTTCGGGGCAATCGTTTTTATTTTAACTTTTACTCCATGGAGTTCTACATGAAAAAAATCCTCGCAATCGTATTCGCGTTTTTTGCAAGCGCAACAATGGCATTTGCTGCCGTAAACCTAAACACCGCTACTAAGGAAGAGCTAATGAGCCTCAAGGGCATTGGCGAAGTAAAAGCGCAAGCCATCATTGATTACCGTACCAAAAATGGCGGCTTCAAAACCATGGCCGATGTAGATAAAGTTCCTGGTATTGGCGAAGGCACCCTAAAAACAATGGGCGCCGATGCAACAATTACTGGCAAAACAACAGCCGTTGCTGCAGCACCTGCAAAAGCTGCAGATGCTAAAGCTGCTGCACCAGCCGCCGCTGCTCCAGCAAAAGCTGCTGATGCTAAAGCTGCTGCACCTGCTGCCGCTGCACCAGCTAAAGCCGATGCAAAAGCCACTGCTGCTCCAGCAGCTGCTGCTAAAGCTGAAGTGAAGAAAGACGAAAAAGCAATGGCTGCTGCAAAGCCAGCTGCTGCAACTAAAGAAATGACACCAGCTGAGAAAAAAGCTGCTGACAAAGCTGCAAAAGCTGACGCTGCTAAAGCTGAAAAAGCCGCTAAAGCCGACGCTGCAAAAGCCGAAAAAGCCAAAGCTGCTGCTGATAAAGCTGCAAAAGCTGACGCTGCTAAGGCCGCAAAAGCTGCACCAGCAAAAGCTGATGCCAAGAAAGAAATGGCCGACAAGCCAGCTAAGAAAGACGCAACACCAGCAAAAGCTGACGCCAAAAAAGATGACAAACCTACAAAGTAATCGTGTATGATTGCAGTGATTGGAGTCACAGTATTTGGTTCTAAAAGATTTAGTAGCAAACAATTTAGCAGCACAAGGTAAGCGATAAGAAGAAGCCATAAAAAACAGGTTTCTCAAATAAGACGCCTCTAAAACAGGCGTACTCTCTGCAAAGGGCTCCGTGTAAAAGCGGAGCCCTTTGTTTTTGGGGCGGATAGCTTACATAGCTGTGGGCGTGAGTAGGCGGTGAAGCGCGGTACTGCGCGTTTTCCTGCGATAATTGACCCCTTAAATCTACCGGCCTAAACCCTCGTGAACTCAACTCCCGTAATATTCCCCACTCTCCAAGCCGCCATCGGCAACACGCCCTTAGTGGCGCTACAACGCATTCC
>JAYUOW010000008.1:0-6903 GCA_043760555.1 Betaproteobacteria bacterium | reverse complement strand
CCGCTCTCTTGAACTACCAAGGTGTACGGACAACTCCTTGGACGGGACTTTAACCCGCTAGGTCGATTAATTGTTACTGCGAACGGTCAGGTCTAGCTACGTAGCAAACTCAAGCAATATACGCTGATTTATTGGCGCTAACCGCCCTTTAGTGGAATGACGAAAAGTAATAAAGAACCAATAATGTTTTAGCGTCTAGTACGCCAATCAAGAAAGCACCAAAACCACTAACGTTAAGCTGGTAACGCCCTAAAATCGGGCATCTACAAGGCATTTAGCTAGCGGTAAAGCCAATAAAAAACGCCGAACAAGCCAAGCTTGTTCGGCGTTTTCAAGTCCAACTTTTTACGTCTTACTCGTTCGCAGGCGCATCACCACGCGCTGGCGGATCCATCAACGCTTTCATGCTCAAACGTACACGGCCTTTGTCGTCGGCTTCTAGCACTTTTACTTTTACAATTTGGCCTTCTTTCAAATAATCCGCAACCGCGTTTACGCGCTCGTGGGCTATTTGGGAGATGTGTAGCAGGCCATCTTTGCCGGGTAGCAATTGCACAATCGCGCCGAAGTCTAGCAGGCGTTGTACTGGGCCTTCGTACACTTTGCCTACTTCTACTTCTGCAGTGATGGCTTCGATGCGCTTCTTCGCCATTTCGCCCGCTTCAATCGATACGCAGGCGATAGAAATATTGCCTTCGTCGTCAATATCAATTTGCGTACCGGTTTCACGGGTCAACGCTTGAATTACCGCGCCGCCTTTGCCGATTACTTCACGGATTTTGTCCGGGTTAATCTTCATTTTGATGATTTGCGGGGCAAAAGGAGACAACTCGCCACGTGAAATCGGCATGGCTTGTTTCATCAGGCCAAGAATATGAATACGACCTTCTTTGGCTTGCTTTAGCGCGACGTCCATGATGTCACGGGTGATACCCATGATTTTTATGTCCATTTGCAACGCCGTGATACCCGCTTCGGTACCGGCTACTTTAAAGTCCATGTCGCCTAGGTGATCTTCATCGCCCAAAATATCGGTGAGTACCGCAAAGCGATTGCCGTCTTTAATTAAGCCCATTGCCACACCCGCTACGTGCGCTTTTAGCGGCACGCCAGCGTCCATGAGCGACAAGCAACCGCCGCACACAGAAGCCATGGATGATGAACCATTGGATTCGGTAATTTCCGACACCACGCGCATGGAATAGCCAAATTCTTCTTCAGTTGGCAATACTGCAACCAACGCGCGCTTGGCTAAACGACCGTGGCCGATTTCGCGGCGCTTTGGTGTGCCTACGCGGCCGGTTTCGCCTGTGGAATACGGTGGGAAATTGTAATGCAGCATGAAGCGGTCGCGGAACTCGCCTTGCAGCGCGTCAACTAGCTGTGATTCTTTTAGCGTGCCTAAGGTAGCCACTGCGATTGCTTGCGTTTCGCCACGGGTAAACAAGGCAGAACCGTGGGTGCGCGGCAACATGCCCGTGCGAATAGCGATAGGGCGCACTGTGCGGGTGTTGCGACCGTCGATGCGCGGCTCACCGTTCAAAATTTGTGTGCGCACAATTTTTGATTCGATGTTAAACAACATGTTTGAAACGGTGTTTTTATCCGGTGCGCCCGCTTCGCCAGTACACAACGCTGCAATTACGCGCTTTGAAATAGTGGAGATTTTGCCGGAGCGTTCGCCTTTAGATTTAATCTGAAACGCGTCGTTTAAATCAGCGGCCGCTAAGCCGTTAATTTTTTCTTGCAACGCTACATCTGGCTCTGGCGCTTTCCAATCCCACATGTCTTTACCGGCTTCGTCCGCCAAATCAAGAATGGCGTTGATCACCGCTTTTTGCGCTTCGTGGCCGAATACAACCGCGCCCAACATAATTTCTTCGCTCAGTTCTTTCGCTTCTGATTCCACCATTAGCACCGCTGATTCAGTAGCGGCTACAATCAAATCCATTTGCGACGTGGCAAGCTCAGTTTTGGTCGGGTTCAGCACATATTCGCCGTTGATGTAACCCACTCGGGCAGCGCCAATTGGGCCTTCAAACGGTACGCCTGCGAGCGTTACGGCGGCGGACGCGCCAATCATGGCGGCGATGTCCGGATCAATTTCAGGGTCGCACGAAAGTACGGTGGCTATCACCTGCACTTCGTTGTAGAAGCCTTCAGGAAATAGCGGGCGTAATGGGCGGTCGATTAAACGGCTCGTCAATGTTTCTTTTTCAGATGGGCGACCTTCGCGTTTAAAGAAGCCACCGGGTATTTTGCCAGCGGCAAAGGTTTTTTCTTGATAATCAACGGTGAGCGGGAAAAAGTCTTGGCCTTCTTTTGCATCTTTGCGCGCTACACAAGTAACGAGCACCACGGTGTCGTCCATTGAAACTAATACGGCACCATCAGCTTGGCGCGCTATTTCGCCTGTTTCTAGTGTGACCGTGTGGCGGCCATACTGGAAAGATTTTTTAATTGCATTCATGTCGGGAATTCCCTTCGTCTATTCTGGTTAATCAATCAATTCACATCGCTTTTACGGCACAGCGTAAAAACGTTTAAAACGTAAAACCTACAAACTGTGGTGCAAAAACAAAAACCTAAAAATAAAAAAGCCCCTTGTCTAATTATTGACAGGGGGCTTTTGGGCATAAGCAGTAAGTTGTTATTACTTACGTAGGCTTAGGCTTACGATAATTTTCTTGTAAGCGGCGAGATCAACGCGCTTAAGATAATCCAGCATAGTGCGGCGCTTGGATACCATGCGCAACAAACCACGGCGACCATGATGGTCTTTTACGTTCTTTTTAAAATGCTCGGTGAGGTGGTTGATGCGGCCAGTAAGCAAGGCCACTTGCACTTCAGGGGAGCCAGTGTCGCCAGGAGCGCGCTGGTATTTTGCCAAAATTGCGGCGGTGTCAATAAGTTGTGCCATGAAAATCTCCAAATCAATTCACGTATCATTTCGCTGATACTTACGGTCGCCACGCAACGTGCGTTACGACTAGCCTAAAAGTATAGCCTAGTTATGTCATTTTTGCAAGCTTTTGGCGGGTATTTGTACACGTTGGGGCATCGAATTTTATAATTTTAATAGGCTGAAGATACCCTATTTTAGGGCGTCTTCAGCCTATTCTGGGCGTGAAAATATTAAGTTAGCAATACTTCTTGGCGCACGGTGCCGGCTTTGTCGTGATGGGCAACTAAATTGACCCTTGTACCTGCAGGCGCTTTGATGACCCAGCTCGCGCTCGCGCGGTCTGCCGTCGGGTGCGTATCAGTCCAAAAGCTCACTAGCGTATGTTTGTAGGCGCGACCTTCTAACTCGCCCAGCTCTTGGCGCAAATTACCGGCAATTAAAGTGGCATTAGCCGGTAGCAACACATCCACAATCACGCCACGCGATTGCTTGCGGCTGAGCGCGCGCTTGGATACATACGCGGGTAGGTAGCCGGTGTTTTGCCATGAGGCGGTGATTTTAAAGGTATCGGCGGCGATTTTTTCTACCTTGGTGCTATGCGCTTCCAGCTTTGGTGACAGCAGGGCGTTAAACGTCAGCCATTTTGGAAATTTAGCCACTTCCTTTTCAAGCAAATGCGGAGGCGGATTGCGGAAGGCGTTTATTTTGTCCCAGCCACCAATTTCAACTTCGCCAAGCTGTGGATGGTTAAATTTTGTCCAAGGTGCGTAACCGCGTTCGCCTAATTCACGGTCGCTCCAAGCCAACAGTTTCAAATCATCGCTGACCGGATGGCTGCGAAACCAGTCGATGTATTTGTAATCGGTAATGCCCGCTTCGCGCATCGGGCACCAAATTTCAATTGTCCATTCGTATAAACCCAAATGTTCGTAAATCCAATCAAAAGCGCCAGTAATCACTTCTTTTGGGTGATAGCGAAACTCGTGATAAATGCTTATAGCGGGATAGCCGGTAAGTTCTTCGCCCTTTTCGCCACTGGTTTTGTATACCCATAAATCTTCCGGCGGCATATCGTCATCGCTGGCGGTGGAAAACGGGCGCAGCAATACGCCGCTCCACGTATGGAATGAAGTGCCGCCGCTAATGTTCGGGTGGCCGGTTATAAACGCCACCACCGCCCGCACTTCTGGCTCGGACGTAGGATAAGGTCCCGCACCCAATTGCTCGTGTTCTTGACGCCAGCCCGCAGGAAAATTACGGTTTAAATCTAGGCCTTGCTCGTCCCGATTTATCTTCACATTCACGCCGTCGTAATTGCGAATGCTGCCTTCAGCCATTAGACGATAATAATTGCCGCCATATTCGTTCGGCGCACGCGGCACCATGAGGCGCGGTTCGGCTTCATGACATTTCCAGTTGCCGTTGGCGTCAGCAATGCGCATCGACAATATACGGCCATCGCCGTTTACGTCACCAATATCTAAGCCATCAACACGCGGCTCATCAAACGGATAAGTGCGGGTGGATGAGCGAATAATTTTTGGCGTATCGCGCATCGCCCATTCAGCGCCATCTGGGTTAATACGCGGGCACACATAAATGGTGCGGGTGTCCAAAGCGCGGGTAACGTCCGCATCATGGCCGTAGCCTTTGGTGAGGCTTTCAAGATAATAAAGGGCCGCAGTACTGCCCGCTAATTCGCTGGCGTGAATGTTCGCATCAATCCAATAGGCGGGCTTATCTGCCGCTGCACCCGTGGCGGTATTGGTGGCAGTGACAACCCAAATATCGCGGCCTTCATGGCTTTTGCCGATAGATTCAAGTTGCAGCAACGCCGGATGTTTGGCGCACAGTGTTTTTAGAGCAGCGGTAAATTCGTCGTAACGATAAAAGCGGTTGTAGTTGATAGTCATGGCGTAACTTTCTATTTTTAGGTTCGCAAAATAAATTTTCGTTTGGTACAAAAAGCAGCGAATGTGGCAAGCAGTAAAGTATAAAAAAGCGCGCGCAGCGCGCCAATCCACGGTGTTGCGGTAAATGTCGCAATGAGATTTCCAATGCCAGTAAGTGCCAGCAAAGGCACCAATAAACTATTTACTCCCGCATAGGCGACAAGCGGATTTTGACCGCTGGCAATTAGCAACTTAAAACCAACATTTCGCTTGGCAATATCCAAAACAATATGCAATGCACTCAAGGCAAAAAACGACAAACCAGACGTGACAAAATAATAGCTCATCGTGCCTTTGTCCTTACGAATACCGCCCTCATAGGGCTCAAACGCCAAACCGAGCAATAAAAAGAAAATGCCGTAGCCAATCAGTTGCCGCAGCAGCGGAGAAGCATTTTTGTTGAGCCACCACGCCAGCGCGCACAAACCCGCGCAAGCAAGGGTAGTTTCAAGCACCACGCGGCTTTTTAGCCCAGCTAGCGTCAGTAAAACTAAGACCACTGCAATCGCCACGGTGAGCATTTGCGCCATGTTCAAGCTGACTTTACTAATGCCGTAAGACGCATTGAGCGGCCTGCTATTGATATAGCGCAGCCAGCAATCACCGGCGATGGTGCCGGGAATAACGATGAATAAATATTGCTGAAAATACACCGTGCCCAGCCACGGCAAGGGCGACGCATCCCAAATAATCTTGCCCAATCCCGGTATATTTTGGGTTAAGCGCAGCGCCAGTAAAAACGCGAGTACGCCAAAACGCCAATCAAGTCGATCCCGCGTTACAAGCCACACCAATGCCGCACCAACAAACACATTAGCGAGCACCAAAATAATAATATCGCTGCGTTCCACCTTGAAGCTAGACCCGTCTTTTGCGATAAATAAAAACAAAACTGCCGCCGCACCGAGCCAGCCAAAGGCGCGAACAAATACGCGCCACCGGAGGTTAAAATGGTTGGGAAGCCGCATAAATAAAGGAAACAGCAGTGCAAAACCCGTCAGCGATAACAAGTAATGCGCCCACGTTGGCGCAGCACTCATGCTTTGCGGCTGGATGTGTTTTACATAGATTGCAAAAAACGCCAGCAGCAAGCCACGCCAAAAAATCGATGCGCAAATATTGCGCAATTTATCGCCAGCATTTAAGCGCGCTTGCAGGGCAAGCGGAATCGCCGCGCCCATTGCAAACAGAAAAAACGGAAACACCAAATCAACCCAAGTAATGCCTGGCAATGCGCCGTTAAAAATATGCTTAGGCGGCGGCACTTGGGCGTGATACATCCACTCGGGTAATACGCCAAAGGGAATTTGGCCGGAAAATACCATCGCCAAAATAGCGATGCCGCGAAGTGCATCTAACGGTTGGGCGCGGCCTGATTGGTGCGGTTGGGTCATGCTCAAGCCCGTGTGACGTTGGCATACCACGTTAAAAAAGCGCGATGCGCAACTTCGCGCTTTTCTAGTGCGTCTTGCAATAATTTTGGAATGTCGTTGTGGGCATTATTCCGTGCGGCGTTCTCAAGCGCTTTAAATGCCGCATGCGCCTGTTTCGCGCCGATCGTCGCATAGGCTCCACCGACACGATGCGCGGCCTTGCCTAGCGTCACTAGGTCATGGTTTTGCGATGTGAATACATTAAGCGCTTCTGTTGATACCGCCGCCAAATTTGCGACGATAGTATCAAGTGCGCCGGATTCGCCATGCTGCGCGATGAATGCGATTTCTTCCAGCTGTTCAGGGTCCAGTGCTAGTTGTTCTGGCGTAAAACCCCGCAAGCGTTCGGTGGTGTTGTGCGGTGCAAATGCCAGCGGTGCAGTAATATTGAAGGCGTCGCCAATATCGGTTTCGGCCGTGATGGGTTTTAGTGGTTGGGTGACGGAATCATCAAAGGCGCGGCCAGCGTGCATGAGGCCCTGTGTGCCGACGGGAATAGTGGGCGGCGTGGGAATAATCAACGCTTTTTCGTTTGCCGCCATGGGTGTCTTGGTGTTGCTCGCGGCCACGCTAGGCGCTTCCAACGTGGATCGTTTACTTTGCGGTGTTATGC
>JAYUOW010000007.1:0-21115 GCA_043760555.1 Betaproteobacteria bacterium | reverse complement strand
TGCCTCGGAAAGAGCCTGAATTAGGGAACCTTCAGCGCATTGATGCAGATGAAAATGTGCATTCACCGGTTCCTGTTGCAACAAAATTAAGCACAAGTGCCGCTGCCGCGCCCTCGGGCGAGCATGCGTCTCCTGCCGCGCAACGCATGACTATCGATAGCATTAATACCCAAATTGACACCATCGTTTTGGTACGCGTGCAGCATGATTTGCGTCATGCCGACTGGCAAGATTTGCTGCAAGGTTGTAAGTCGATTAGCCGCAATATTCGCTGGGAAGGTTTTAATCTAAATCAAACCAACGCTTCAGCTGATGTACCAAACGCGCTCTCAAATGGTACCTGGGAACCCTTGTGGGCCAATACCGATAGCAGCTATCAAACCCTTCGCGGCGGTTTGCAATTAGCTGATCGTAGTGGTGCTACCGAAGCCGTCACCATCGCTAAATTTGCGCAAGTGGTTGCCACCTTTGCCAATCAATTTGAAGGCCAAATTCAAAAAGAAGAAAATAATGCCGCCACCGAAAGGGCTGTGGCACTCGACGCGCTGTGCGCACAAACAGACGTAGAAATAGCGCTAAACGTTGCCGTGCACGCATCAGATAAAAGTGGTGCAGCATCGTCGGTTGGCATTGCCGCCACCAAGCTACGCGGTTTGTTGCAAGCCAAAGGCATGCAGGCCAATGACAAGGGCGATTATGTACATCGCGATGCGAGCGGCCAAGTGCTGTTTTCTATCCGCAATCGTGATGCCGATGCCCCATCTGGCCTTGATCGGCAAAGTGGCAATGTGCAAGCAATAAGCTTGGTGCTCGACGTGCCATGCACGCCCAATCCGGTGCTGGCGTTTGGCGAAATGGCAGGCTTAGCGCAGCATCTTGCAACAGCCATGCACGGACAAGTAGTAGACGACAATAATAAACCTTTGAGCTTTAACGGCCGCGAACAAATTTCGCAAAGTGTGGCCGATATTGCGGCACAGCTGCAAGCGCGCGGCTTCGCGGCGGGCAGCCCTGTTGCTAAACGACTATTTTCTTAAAAATACCGCAACTATGATCGATGCAGACCGCGCCAGACTCGACGCGCTAAAGCTTGAATTAGCCAGCCATTTGGTGGCCTACCATGTTCACGATGCGCCAGACATTTCAGACGCGCAATACGATGTGCTCTACAACGAATTGCTTAAGCTCGAAGCCGCCAACCCTAAATGGATTACAGCCGATTCGCCCAGCCAACGCGTAGGTGCTGCGCCGCTCGATGGTTTTGAGCAAGTCAAACACCGCACGCCCATGCTGTCGCTAAGTAATGCATTTAGCGCCGATGACCTTGCTGCGTTTGATCGCCGCTGCCGTGAGGGTTTAAGCCTTGCGACTGATGCCGCCGGTGCTGCAGTGCTCAGTTACGCATGCGAGCCAAAGTTTGATGGCCTAGCCATTACCCTAACGTACGAAAACGGCATTCTCACCCAAGGTGCCACCCGTGGCGACGGTGAAACCGGCGAAGACGTGACGGCCAATGTGCGTACTATTCGCACTATTCCCCTAAAACTAATTTGCGCTGGCACGCCGCCCGCCTTGCTAGAAGTGCGTGGCGAAGTACTAATGCTGCGGCGCGATTTCGAGCGCCTTAACGACACGCAAGCGGCCAAGGGCGACAAAGTGTTCGTCAATCCGCGCAATGCCGCTGCCGGTAGCCTGCGGCAGCTTGATCCACGACTCACTGCGCAACGGCATTTGAGTTTTTTTAGTTATGGCATGGGGCGCATTGAATGGCCCGATGGCGTGGATGCACCGGCCTTTGCCACCCATGCGCAAAATATTGATTTTTTAGCAAGCCTTGGTCTGCCAGTGTCGGCTGAGCGCCGCGTGGTGGAAGGTGCGGCGGGACTAGAAAGTTTTTACGCCGCGATTGGTGCCAAACGCGCGCAATTGCCGTTTGATATTGACGGCGTAGTTTATAAAGTGAATGATTTAAAGGGGCAGCAAACGCTAGGCTTCGTGTCGCGTGCGCCGCGCTTTGCCGTCGCCCATAAATTCCCCGCTGAAGAAGCCACCACTATTTTGCTCGACATCACCGTGCAAGTCGGCCGCACGGGAGCCATCACCCCTGTGGCGCGCTTGCAGCCAGTGTTTGTGGGCGGCACCACGGTCAGCAACGCCACGCTCCACAATATCGACGAGCTGCAACGTAAACAGCTAATGATTGGCGACACCGTGATTGTGCGCCGCGCGGGCGATGTGATTCCTGAAGTCGTCGGTGCCATACTAGAAAAACGGCCTGCAGATGCGCGTGATTTTGTGATGCCATTGCGCTGCCCAGAATGTGATTCGCCGATTTTTAGGCTTCCTGAAGAAGTCGCATCACGCTGCACCGGTGGGCTAATTTGTCCCGCGCAACGCAAGCAAGCAATTCTGCATTTTGCGCAACGCCGTGCAGTGGATATTGAAGGCTTGGGTGACAAAATTGTCGATCAATTGGTCGACGCTGGACTCGTAAAGAGCCTGCCTGATTTATACAAGCTGACATTTTCGCAGCTCGCTAATTTAGACCGCATGGCCGAAAAATCTGCCAATAATTTGCTCGAAGCTATTGAAGCCACCAAGAAAACCACGCTCGCTAAATTTTTGTTCGGCCTAGGCATTCGTCATGTGGGTGAAACGACGGCTAAGGATTTAGCACGGCATTTTGGCAGCGTCGATGCGCTAATGGCGGCAGACGAAGCCAACCTGCTGCAGGTCAATGACGTAGGGCCCGTAGTAGCGGAAAGTTTGCTAAGCTTTTTTGCGCAACAACAAAACCGTGATGTCGTGAAAGCCCTAATTGACGCGGGTTTCGAGCTGATGCAGGCAGCACCGGTTGATACCGCAGACGCAAATGCCAGCCCCTTCGCCGGTAAAACAGTCGTGCTCACCGGCACGCTTCCCACGCTCTCACGCGAGCAAGCGCAAGCCATGTTAGAGGCCGTGGGTGCAAAAGTAAGTGGCAGCGTCAGTAAAAAAACGCACTACGTTTTAGCGGGCAGTGATGCTGGCAGTAAGCTTGTAAAAGCCCAAGAATTAGGCATCACCGTGATTGATGAAGCGCAACTGCTAGCGATGCTAAACACACCTGCATCGCCCGCCCACACCATAGAAAAAACCTCATGAAAAAAATCACCAAAGCGGTATTTCCCGTAGCAGGGCTTGGCACGCGCTTCTTGCCGGCCACCAAAGCCAGCCCCAAAGAAATGTTGCCAGTAGTCGATAAGCCGCTCATCCAATACGCGGTCGAAGAAGCAGCGGCCGCAGGCATCACCGAGATGATTTTTGTAACCGGTCGCGGTAAACGCACCATCGAAGATCACTTCGACAAAGCCTACGAGTTAGAAGCGGAGTTAGCGCTAAAAGGCAAAAGCAAACAGTTGGCACTTGTGCGCAACATGCTCCCCGCAGGCGTGCAATACGTATACGTGCGCCAGCCCGAAGCGCTAGGCTTGGGTCACGCGGTGTTGTGCGCCAAACATTTAGTAGGTGATGAACCCTTCGCCGTCATTTTGGCGGACGATTTAATCGACGCAAAAACACCCGTCATGCAGCAAATGGTGCAGCAATTTACCAAGCGTAAATGCCCAATTTTAGGCGTCGTCAACGTGCCAAGAGAAGCCACGTCGCAATACGGCATCGTCGCTGCAGACCCAATAGCCAAGCAGCTTTCCAAGCTATCGGCAATAGTAGAAAAACCAAAACCTGAAGACGCACCATCCACTCTAAGTGTCGTCGGCCGCTACATCCTAACGCCCGATATTTTTGCGCTATTAGAAAAAGTACAAAGCGATAAAAGCAAAGAAATCCAACTAACCGATGCCATCGCCGCCCTACTCAAAAAACGCGATGTACTAGCCTACGAATTCGAAGGCACCCGCTACGATTGCGGCAGCAAATTAGGCTACTTGCAAGCCACAGTCGCCTTGGGCATGAAGCATGAAGAAGTGGGTAAGTTGTTTAGCAAACATATGGCGCAGTTGTTTGCGAAGTGATCGAGAATTGAACTATTCTCGGCTCCATCGCGCCCACGCATCGGTGGTTGGGTTCGCAGGTGTGAACGCCGTTTTTCAGTTACCGCTGTTGGGCAAGAAACCTGCCCAACCTACAGCTAGAATGCACTGAAGACGCCCTATTTTAGGGCATCTTCAGGGCATTTTTACAGGCAAAAGTACCTTCTAAATCCCCAACTTACTAATCGCCTGAATCACATCCACCACATGCGAAAACCTTGCATCGGCATCTTTAGCCATCATCTTATCCAGTAGCGGTTGATAGCGTTCTAGCCCATCGCGTAACGTGGGCACGGCCGCGTGCATGTGTTGGGCCATTAGCTCTTCTACGGTTTCGGTTTGGTATGGTTTTTGGCCGGTTAGGCATTCGTAGGTGAGTACGCCTAGGCTGTAGATGTCGCTGCGGGTGTCGACTTCATTGCCTCGGGCTTGCTCGGGGCTGAGGTAATAGGGCGTGCCTACAACTAGGCCGTGGCGGGTGGTGCTGAGTGATTGGCGCACTCTTTTGGCGATACCGAAATCGACGATGGCGACACTTCTGTCATCGCGGAGCATGACGTTGTCGGGCTTTAGGTCGCGGTGCACGATATTGTGGACGTGCACTTCTTGCAGGGCGGCGGCTACTTGCTTGATGAAGCCTAGCGCTTCCCATTCAGACAAGCCGCGCACAATTTGCCGACGCAAGTCGCCACCGGGAAAATATTCCATACCGATGTAGGCAATATCGTCTGAAAACGCTTGTTCGTAAATGCGCACGATATTGGGGTGGTTTATTTGCGAAATTAAATGGTGCTCTTGGATGAAGCGGCTTAAAAAATCGCCTTCTTCATGCACTTTTGCATCGAGTACTTTTAGCGCCATTTCTTGGCCGTCGGTGTCGCGCTTGGCTAAAAATACTTGGCTCATGCCGCCGCTGCCAATTTTGCGGGTGACCTTAAAGCCGCGTATTTGGGGCAACGACGCCAATTGCGCGCGTTTGGCGGCGGCCATTGCGGTGACTAATTGTGCGGCGGGTTGCGTGGTACTCAGCGCCGCTTTTACCGCGCGGGAAGTAATCGCGGCGTTTTCGCGCAAGGCTGCACGGATGGTGGCGGCGAGTTCGCCGGCGTCAGTCGTGGTTTGCGTGTTTGCGGGAAGTGAGCCTGCAAGTTGTGCACTTAAACCGGTAATTTCAGCGACGTCAATTGGCGTGGTGCGGCCTTTTACCCACACCGTTTCAATGCGGCCAAATTCAATGCCGCTGCCCGCTTCGTGTAGCACCGGTAAGCTTGAAACCACGGACCAGCCAAATTCATTGGTTTTGGCTTCTAGGCGCGCGGCTAAATTTACCGTGTCACCAATGGCGGTGAGCTCAGTGCTAATGCCTGTTTCAACTTGCGCCATCACCACTTCACCGCAGTGCAATCCGACGCCGATGGCAAATTCTGGAAGGTCGCGCTCGGCGTAGCGTTCGCCCAATTGCGTGCCGTATTGGTTTGCCACTAAAGTCATGCCCAATGCGGCTTTGGCGGCGCGCAGGGTGTGGTGCTCGGCGCGTTTGCTGTCATCGCTAAATACGGCCATCACGCCGTCGCCAATAAATTTAAGTGCGTAGCCACCATTGCTTAAGATGGGATTGCATACGGCGCGAAAGTAATTTTGCAACACTTCAGCCACTTCAATAGCGCTGAGTTTTTCGCTCATCAGCGCAAAGCTGCGAATGCTTGAAAACAGCACCGTGGCATTGATTAAGCCGGTTTGCGAATCTGTGCTCGCAGGTGCGGCATCGGTTGGCGAAGGACCGAAGGCAGCCGAAAATCCGGTTTGGTCCAAGCGCGCGCTTTTACTATCGGTCAGTGATTGGGCAAACATGGTCCGCAAGTGCTCTTCACGCGCCAACAAACGGTCTTCTTCGCGGCGTTGCACTACCTGCGATCGCGCCAAGCGCACTTTGATAGCGGTAAGCAATTCTTCGCGATTAAATGGTTTGGTTAAATAATCATCAGCACCTTTGGTCATGGCACGACGCAGGTTTTGCTTGTCGTCAAGTGCTGTCAAAAACAAAAATGGAATGAGCATGGTGGAATCTTGCGCGCGCAACGCTTCCAGCACGCCAAAGCCGTCCAAGTGCGGCATCATCACGTCTGAAATAATCAGATCGGGCAAATCCGCCAGCGCGGCGGCTACACCGGCTTCGCCGTGTTCGGCCGAGATGACTTCAAAGTTTTCCATCTGCAGCATTCGCACCAAGTTTTGGCGAATGGTGGTTTCGTCTTCAATGACTAGTATTTTCATGGGGTGATCCAGCAGGTTTTATTCATGAATCGTAATTACTATAATAACACCGCACACAATTCGAGGCGCTGGCCATGTTGTCGCGATAGAAACCGTTCTGCTACAGTCGCGGTAAATTTACCGTAAACCGCGTGCCACTGCCCAGCGCGCTGTCTACTTTTATGGTGCCTTTGTGCAAATCAACAGCGCGGCGCACGATGGCTAAGCCCAATCCTGTACCGGAAATATTGCCCACATTGCTGGCGCGATAGAATGTATCGAACAGTTGTGGAATATCTTCTTGAGGTAGGCCGATGCCGGTGTCGGCGATAATAAATTCGATTTCTTTGGCACGGCATACGGCACCAAAAAATACTTTACCGCCTTCGGGCGAATACTTGACTGCGTTCGATAATAAATTGCCTAAAATATGACGCAGCAATTTTTCGTCCAAATTCACTTGCGCATCGCAAGAAGATAGCATGAGCTCAATGTCAACCTTTTCTTTTTGCGCCGCCGCGATCACGCGGTTTTCATCTGCCACTTGCTTGCAAAAATGTTCTAGCAGCATCGGCTGCGGATTAAATTCGAGCTTATCCGCGTCGATGCGACCGATCATCAACACGTCATCGAGCATTGCCGTCATGCGCGTAACTGCAGTTTGAATACTGCCGGTTAAGTCTTGGCGTTCTTGAGGTGTGAGTTTGGCGTGATAGTGCTCGATAATTTCGGCGGACGACAAAATAGTCGCTAACGGTGTGCGAAATTCATGCGACGTCATTGAAATGAAGCGCGATTTTAAGCGTGTTAATTCAGTTTGTTTGGCCAGCGCGTTTTGCAGCATTTCATCAGACCGCTTGCGTTCGGTAACATCGACAAAAGTCCAAATAGTGCCGGGCTTGCGGCGCTCCGCATCGACGCGTTTTCCATGTAAAAGCACCCAAATTAAGGTGCCATCGCGACGGCGCATTTGGCATTCGGTGGTAAAGGCTTGCCCGCTTCGCAAAATTGGGTAGGCCTGCGCCATCAACGTCTCCCAGCTGGCTTGGCTCGGAAAATGTTTGACTGGCGGGTGGCCAATTAAGTCTGATGGGTTATAGCCCAGCATGTGCGCGAAGGTGTCGTTTACCCATGTGTGGACTTCTGGGTTGCTCGACGTAATACCCACCACGGTACTTTTTAAAATCGCTTCTTGCTCGGCAGTTTTGCGGCGTAAATCGTCTTCAAGCTGCCGGCGTGTAGTTATGTCCATCACTACCCACACCGTGCCTTTTGATAAGTTGCCAGCTTCTACGCTGCGGCCAGAAAGATAGGCCCAAAATAGCGTGCCATCCGGACGTTTTAGTTGTAATTCGGTTTCAAACGCATGGCCTTCAGCGACCGCTTTTGCCGCCGCTGCCCCCGTGCGCAGGTAGTGCTCACGCGAGGGATAAAAGTGCTCCAGCGATTCGCCCGCTTCTTGGCGTTTCAGCTTGCCTAAAATTTGCTCTAATGCCTCGTTAGCCCAATGAATACGGCCTTTTTCATTTAAAAAAGCAATGCCCAAAATAGAGCTTTGCAAAATAATTTCGCGCTCAGATAGGGTTTGTTTTAAACGGTGTTCAAGCTGTACGCGCTCGTTAACGTCAGCGATAAACGACAGCGTTGCAGGCTCACCTTCCCAGTTAATGGCAACGGCAGACAACTGCACCCAAGTCACCGTACCATCAGGTTGCATGACTCTAAACGTGTAGGTTTTATCCAGTTGCTCACCGCGCACGCGACGGTGATAGTTTTCTGCCACCAGCGCACGGTCTTCGGGAAACACGCCATCGGTAAACGGCACACTGCGCAGTTCTTCTAGGGTTCGCCCCAGCGTTTGCAACGCCCGCGGATTTGCAAACACAATGCGCCCAGCTTGTACCACCAGCACGCCCTCGCTCACATGCTCGATCATGTAGCGATAACGCTGTTCTGATTCCATCAAAGATTCTGGCGAAGCCACCACGGTCATGTCGCGAAACACCATGCCCAGCAAAATCCGCTCCCCAATTTTTATGGGTTTAAGCGTGAGATTCACCGGAATCTCACGGCCGTCGCGGTGCATGGCAGTTAGGTGCAGGTGTTGCTCGTTTAAAGATACGGCGGCTTTGGCTACAAATTCCAGTAAAAAAGTATCGTAGGCGCCGCGAGATTTTGGCGAGATTATTAAGTCGCCCAGCGGTTTATTGAGCGTTTCAGTGCTAAACCAGCCAAATAATTTTTCGGCGCGGCGGCTCCAGCTGCGTACCGATCCGACTAGCGTCAGCGTAAGTACTGCATCGCCGCTGACGTCTAATAATTGATTATGCGCAGCATCGTGTTCGATGCTGGACCCGCCAATGTTGATGGGTAAGGTTTTGTTAGCAGTATTGGAGATTGGCTGTGTCCGAAAATGCGCGGCGTGGCCAGTAATAGTCATTAAAACTGCAGTTTCGGCGTCTGATTTTTTAATGTCTCTAAAATGCACGCGCGCCATAATCGGCCCGCGATTTTTATGCACTAACTCCCAATCAAACGGACCTTTTGGCACACCAAACAATAAATCGGCAAGCAAACTATCAGCGTTGTTTAGCACGCTACGCGGCGCAATCATGGCCCAAGGTTGGGTAAGTAATTCATCAACTTCGTAACCCAGCATCGCCGCAAAAATCGGCGTTATCTGCGTAAATTGGTGTGCTGCATCGATAACGGCCACGCCCACTTCGGCTGTGCCCAGCGCTAGTTCGAGAAGGTTGGCCGGTAGGCTTGGTGTTGGGGAATGTAGGTTCATATTAAGATTCTACCTTGATGGCAAAACAGCGGCGACGTTTCTAGGATGTTGTGCTTGGCGTGGTGGTGCCATCTAAAAGTGCCAGTACGTTTAAACCGCCAGCCCGCTTGTTGTGGCGCGCCCAATCGCTAATTTGTGCTTCCATGTAGGCGTAAAAAGTTGGGTAAGTGGTCTCGCCAATAACTCTGGGCGGGCACCAATATTTGATGGTGTATTCGTCGGTCGCAGCATCAAATTGGGCAGTATCGAAGCAATTGTAGTCATGGTCAAACCCAAGATTAAACACCACGAAATTTTTTGGCTTCACGGCTTCCCAATTGCCAATGTCGCCGATCACACGTCGCCGAATTTTATTGGCGCGTTTATTGACTTGCAAAATATGGTTTGGCGAAGCGTAATCTTCACCTAGGCCAGCCAGCCAATTACTGCAGGCGCTGCTGTTGGTTGCGAACGCGACAAGCGATGCTGGCAAGGCAATGTTGAGCATTTCGTTAATGCGCGCCACGCTTGTGGCAGTGGGCGGCGGCACGTTTTCATGCATACGCAAAATGCCCATGGCGTCGTAGGCTGCGGTTATGTTTTCGATTCTAGTCATCTGGTTCTTCAAGAAAGCTGTTAGCTGCTTATGCTAGCAGCTTAGGTGTATCGTCGCACATACTGTGTCGTCAGCGAAGCGTTGCGGTAAATGCAGCGATTATCGGCAATTTAATCATTGCCCAGCTTATAATCATTACTCGATAATTCTATAAAGCCCACCATGCCAAATTTAGCCGACGCGCAAGCCATTCTCGATGAAGGTGACTTGCTATTTACCAAAGCGGTGGTGGATGCCGCTACAACCCGTGTTGCAACGGAGTTAAACCGCGATTATGCGGGTAAATATCCGCTGTTTTTATCGGTGATGGGTGGTGCGGTGGTGTTTAGCGGGCAGTTGCTAACCCAGCTTGATTTTCCGATGGATTTTGACATCGTGCAGGCATCGCGCTATGGCAATGAAACCGTGGGCACCCAGCTTACTTGGCGCGTAGCACCACGCGATAATATTTTGGGGCGGCATGTTGTGTTGTTAGACGATATTTTGGATGAAGGCGTTACCTTGGCAGCGATTGTAGACTTAGTAAAGCGTCAGGGTGCGTTGTCAGTAAAATGCGCAGTGTTTTGTGAGAAAGATTACGGCACAGAACGTAATGCGCAAAAGCCGATTAAGGCTGATTACACGGGCATTATGGTGCCCAATCGGTTTGTGTTTGGTTACGGGATGGACGTAGCAGGGGCGTGGCGCAATCTTGGCGCTATTTATGCAATGAAAGGAAAATAAGCAATGCTGGCAATTATTGGTGGTACGGGCCTTACAAATTTAGCAAACTTAGAAATTACGCGGCGCGAAATTATTCGCACGCCTTATGGTGAGCCATCGGGCCCACTCACATTCGGTAAAATTGGTGCATCTGAAGTGGTGTTTTTAGCGCGTCATGGTTATGGTCACACCATCGCGCCGCATGAAGTTAATTATTGTGCAAACGTCTGGGCGCTCCATTCTGTGGGCGTCTCCAGAGTATTGGCGGTAAATTCGGTAGGCGGTATTGCCGCCAATATGGCACCCGGCGCGTTGGCTGTGCCAGATCAAATTATTGATTACACCTACGGCCGCCGCCACACGTTTTTTGAAGGTGCGGATTCAAAAGTGTTCCACGTTGATTTCACTTACCCCTACGACGATGCCGCGCGCCAATTGTATTTGGCCGCCGCAAAAGATGTGGGCGTGGATGTAAGTAACGGCGGCGTTTACGGTGCTACACAAGGCCCGCGCTTAGAAACCTTGGCCGAAATAAATCGCTTCGAACGCGATGGTTGCGCGATGGTAGGTATGACGGGTATGCCCGAGGCGGCGCTAGCGCGTGAGAAGAAATTATCGTTTGCGGTGCTTGCGCTATCGATGAATCACGCCGCAGGACGCGGTTCTTCAGCTACGCAAATCAAATTGGATGACGCCGAAGTGGTGCTGCGCGAAGGCATGAAAAAAGTGATGTTGGTGCTTGGTCGCGCAGTAGAATTGCAAAAGTAGAAGCTGGAGAATAACCATATGGCCGTAAGAGAAATTTTAAGAATGGGCACGCCAAGCTTGCTACAGCCAAGCAAGGCGGTGGCCAAGCGCGAGTTTAATTCACCGCAACTTCATGCCCTGCTAGCGGACATGCTCGATACCATGCGTGCCGCCAAGGGCGCGGGTTTAGCCGCACCGCAGATTGGCGAAAATGTGCGTGTGGTGGTGTTTGAAGTAGTGGGCAACACCCGTTATCCAGAAGCTGATGATGTGCCGTTAACCGTGTTAATTAACCCAGTGATTACGCCGATTGGCAGCACGATGGAAGACGGCTTTGAAGGCTGCTTATCGGTGCCCGGCTTGCGCGGCGAAGTGCCGCGTTACGCCAAGTTGCGCTATCAAGGTTTTGATGCAAAGGGTAACGCGATCGACCGCACTGTGGACGGCTTTCATGCGCGCGTAGTGCAACATGAGTGCGATCATTTGGACGGTATTTTGTACCCGAGCCGCATTACCGATATGCAAAAATTTGGCTACACCGAAGTGCTGTTTCCGAATGTAGCCGATCAGGCCGACGACTAGTTTTATTTCCCATTATGCCGAACGAAAACCACCCATCGCTCACCCCCACGCACATTATGTACGCGCTGCATTTGTTGGCTCCGTTTACGTTTTTAACGCTGGCCGTTGTGGCGCTCATTATCGGTATGGTGAATCGTGAACACGTACGCGGTTCGTGGCTCGATTCGCACTATCGCTGGCTTGCCGCCACGTTTTGGTGGGGTTTGTTGTGGTCAGTCGTGGCGTGGATTGTTTACTTCGTACTCACCGCACTTACCTTGGGTTTGGGCGCTTATATATTTTGGATGCTACCAACTATTGTGGTGATTTGGTATGTGTATCGCGTGGTGCGCGGTTGGTTGAATTTGAATGCGTTGGAGCGAATTTAGAGGCGATTTAAATAGGCTGGAGACGCCCCAAAATAGGGCATCTTCAGGGTATTAGTTTTACGCCAACAAGATATTCGCCAGCGATTTTTGTAGCGCTGCGATGTCGGTAACCGCGTGATTTTCCGTTAGCCTGACGATAAAAATATCTTCCGCACGCGCGCCCAGTGTGGCGATGCGCGCTTCGATTAAATCAATTTTGTTAGTGATAAAAAATCTGGCGATGCGTGATAACAAGCCTGGTTGATCGGCGCACGACACTGCAATTTCAAACAGCGGCGCGGTCGCGTTTTTAGCGATCGCCAATGCGCGAATGCGCACGTCCGGCGCGAAGGCGGTGTGGCGAATTTGCCGAGAAATCCGGTGATTTACAATTTCCGTTTTCTTGTCGCTGCGTAGTTCGCGCATTAACTCGCGTTCAATTTGTTCCACCAAGCCCGCCAGCGCCTCGGGGTTAATGGTGATGGCGGATGCTTTGGTGTTGACTGCGTTTTTAACGGGTGCAATTTTAGGCGAAATTTGAAACGTATCTAGCGCATAGCCGTGATTGGTAGATGCAATTTTTGCCGCCACAATATCTAAATGCAGTCGCTCAAAATACGCCGTGATGCGCGCAAATAGGCCACCTTGGTCGGGTGTGTACACCAGCACTTGCACGCCGTCGCTAATGGTGGAAGCGCGGGCTTTTACGATTGCTTTCTCGGTATCGGTGTGCTGCCATAAGCTTTGCGCATGCCACGCGATTTCGGATACTTCAAAGCGTTGGAAGTAGCGATCTTCTAAGTTGCGCCACAGCGGCGTGAGGGCGGACAACGCTACAAACAGCTCCGTTTCATGCTCGGCGGCGGTAAATAGTTTAAGTGCTGCGGTGCGTTTGGCCTCCACCAGTACGGCGCTATTGGGCGCTTCGCCGCTGGCGGCTTGGCGTAGGGCGCGTCTAGTGCTCACAAATAATTCTTCCAGCAATTGCGCCTTCCAGCTGTTCCACACATGCGGGCTGGTGCCGCGAATATCGGCCACGGTGAGCAAATACAGGGCGGTTAAGCGGCGTTCGTTTTCCACCCGCGCACTAAATTGGGCGATGACTTCTGGGTCGCTTAAATCTTGCTTTTGCGCGGTGGCAGACATTTGCAAATGCATCGCCACCAGCCATGAAACCAGTTCAGTATCGGCTTGGTTTAAGCCGATTATTTTGCAAAAGCGGGTAGCGTCTGCCGTGCCTAATTCAGAATGGTCGCCACCGCGACCTTTGGCGATGTCGTGAAATAATGCCGCCAAATACAGCACTTCAATCCGCTCAAAACCTTGCATCAATTCAGAGCAAAAACGGTGTTGATCGGCAAAGCGCGGTAACGCAAAGCGCCGCAAATTACGCACCACCATCAATATGTGTTCGTCTACCGTATAAACATGAAATAAATCATGCTGCATTTGCCCGGTGATACGCCCAAAGGCCGGTAAATAGCGGCCCAGCACGCTATAGCGGCTCATCCGCCGCAGCACAAAGGTGAGCCGTTCGCTGCGCAACATTTCTAAAAAAATCTCATGCGTTAGCGGATTATCGCGCACGGTTTTGTCAATTTTAGGTGCGGCACGCCAAAGCGCGCGCAAGGTTTCGGGTGCGAAAAAAGGAATTTCTGGGTGCTTTTGCAATAGCAAAAATGCGCGAAAAATTTCTACCGGATCACGCGCAAAAATAGTTTCGTCCAGCGCCGCTAAATGGCCGTCTATTAAGGCGTACTTGGCATTTAGTTTTTTCACTTCATGCTTGCCCGGCGGCATAATCTTTTGGCTTAAATTTTGCAGCAAAATTGTGTTGAGCTGCCAAATGGCCTTGGCCGTTAAATAGTAGCGCTGCATTAGCGCTTCGGATGCACGTTTGTGTTTGGTAGCGGTGACGCCAAGCATGAGTGCTAACGGTTCTTGATAGTCAAATACCAATCTATCTTCGCGGCGGTTCGCTAAAAAATGCAGGCGAATGCGAATGTCATGTAGCACGCGTTCGTGATGCCGCAAATGCTTAGCTTCGGCCGTTGTTAAAATATTTTGTTTGGCCAGCGCGTCCCACGTATCGCCTAGTTTTGCGGCTTTGGATAGCCACAACACGGTGTGCAAATCGCGCAGCCCGCCGGGGCTTTCTTTGATGTTCGGCTCAAGATTCATGGCGACATCTTGATGCTTGGCGTGGCGCTGTTGTTGCTCCTCAATTTTTAACCGAAAAAATTGGGGCACATCAAGATTAGTCCAAATGGCGTCCACCAGCGCTTGGGAAAGTTCGGCGTTGCCGTACAGCGGCCGTGCTTCAATTAGGCTTGTCAGCACCGTCACATCTTTGGCTGATTCGGCCATGCATTGCGCAATGGTGCGTACGCTGGTGCCGGCTTCAATGCCGCTATCCCATAGCAGGGTGACAAATTTTTCAATCGCGGCTTCAGCTTGGCTAACGTCATTGGCGTTGTCGGGAATCGCAATGAGCACATCGACGTCGGAAGCTGGAAACAACTTAGCCCGCCCATAGCCACCCACCGCCAAAACCGCTACAGAAGCCGGTAGCGCCGCTTCTTTGGCTAAAGCTGTGACTACGTCGTCCACCAGTTTTGCGTGGCGAGAAAGTAGCTTATTTGGGTTCGGTTTGGCGGTGTAGGCGGCTTGTAGCGCAGCGCGCTCAGCTTTCAGCTTAACCCGCCACGGATTTTGGTTTGGCATGGGCGGGTTGCAGTTTAAATAACGTTACGCGGCGACGGGCGCTGCGGCTTGCGCCAGCATGGCGGCCACAGCGGGCGGCGGCGGGGGGGTGCCTACCGATTGCGTGAGAATTTCAAAGCCAGTTGGGGTGACTAACACCGAATGTTCCCACTGTGCGGACAAACTATGGTCGGCGGTGATTACTGTCCAGCCATCGCCCAACATGCGAATATCTTTGCGCCCCGCGTTAATCATCGGCTCAACAGTAAAGATCATGCCTTCTTTAAGCTTCATGCCTTGGCCACGCTTGCCGTAGTGCAAAATTTGCGGTTCTTCATGGAATTTTTTACCGACGCCATGGCCGCAAAACTCACGCACCACGCTAAAACCCGCACCTTCAGCAAAATTTTGAATCGCATAGCCAATATCGCCCAATGTCGCGTCTGGCTTTATTTGCGCAATGCCGCGCCACATGGCTTCATAGGTAATTTCGCACAGCCGCTTGGCTTGAATCGACGGCTCGCCCACGTAATACATGCGGCTATTGTCGCCGTGATAACCGTCTTTAATTACCGTCACATCAATGTTCACGGTGTCGCCATTTTTAAGCACTTTATCGCCCGGAATGCCGTGGCATACTTGATGATTGATTGAAATGCAGCATGACGCTGGATAAGGTTTGTGCCCCGGCGGTGCATAATTTAGCGTGGCCGGAATGGTGTTTTGCACGTTCACCATGTAATCATGGCAAAGTTTATCGAGTGCGCCAGTGGTGACGCCTACTTTTACAAACGGCGTAATGTAATCCAGCACCTCTGCACCGAGTCGGCCAGCGATGCGCATGCCAGCAATATCCGCTTCATTTTTTATCACTACGTTCATATTCGTCTTTCACACGCCGCACTAGGCATTAATCAATGCCGCAATTATATCAATTGCGGTGTAGCACTTACCCACATTTATTTTATGAATTTTAAAACATATTTTTCGTCTAAAAATAGCCTGACAAAAATGGCTGTAAACGCCCTAAATTCGGGCGTCTTCAGCCTATTGTTTAGTAGTGTTATTGCGCAGGCTGATACAGCTGCGCCTGTCGCTTTAGTGCCCGCGCTGCCTGCAGGCGTTGCAGAAGTATTCACCCGCGCAGGCGTGCCCTTGGCCAACGTGAGTGTGCTGGTGCAAGAAGCAGGCAGTGCTAAGCCGCCAATTCTGGCGCTAAACACTGCAAAATCAATGAACCCAGCATCCGTCATGAAGCTTGTGACCACTTACGCGGCACTCGATATGCTGGGCCCGGCGTACAGCTTTCGTACTGATGTTTTTGTGCTTGGGGAAGTTAATAATGGTGTGCTGCGAGGCGATTTGGCCTTCAAAGGTTATGGCGACCCGAAGCTCACGGTTGAACGCTTTTGGCTGCTACTGCGCCAATTGCGTGAGCGAGGCTTGCAAGAGATTCGCGGTGACATTGTGTTGGATAAAAGTTTTTTTGATGTGCCACCGCATGATGCGGCCAAGTTTGATGGCGAAGCGCTGCGTGCGTACAACGTCGGCCCAGATGCGCTGATGCTTAATTTTAAAGCCGTGCGTTTTGGTTTCGCGCCAAATGTTGATCAAAAATCCGTCAGCATCGCCCCCGACATTCGCCCTGCGCAACTGGAAGTGGGCAATGGGGTAAAGCTCGTCGACGGCAACTGCGGCGAATGGAAAGATCGCGTAAAAATTGATGTGCAATACCCGCAATCGCCAGCAAATACGCAGGTTAAGGTCAACTTTACGGGCAGCTATCCGCGCAGTTGCGGGGAGAAAATTTGGAACGTATCGTTACTAGATCACAACCGATTTTTTGGCGGCGCATTCGCAAAAATGTGGAGTGACTTAGGCGGCACATGGAAGGGTGCGGTAAAAGCGCAAAGCCTTCCAACAAGCGCTCGACTCATCGCGCAAAGCGAATCCGCGCCGTTGAGCGACATCGTGCGCGACATCAATAAATACTCAAACAACGTCATGGCAAGGCAAGTATTTTTAACCCTTTCTGGCACGCCAATTGTGGACGTAGCGCTCATACAAGCCATGGGCGAAGGCACGCCCGCCGCATTAGAACCCGCATTGCGCGGTGAGGCCAGCAGAAGCCAAAGGCTCATCAAAGAATGGCTAAACCTAAAAGGCATCGCAGCCCCCGAGCTAGTGATGGAAAACGGTTCCGGCCTTTCGCGCATCGAACGCATTAGCGCCAACACCTTAGGCAATATGCTGCAAACAGCCTATAAATCAGCCGTCATGCCAGAATTTTTATCGTCCATGCCGCTCTTGGGCGTAGACGGCACCATGCGCAAACGCAGTCGCACCGAAGGCGTCGCGGGTCAAGCGCACATTAAAGGCGGCACGCTGTCAGACGTGCGCGCAATCGGTGGCTACGTACTCGACAAATCCGGCAAGCGCTGGATCGTGGTGTTGATGGTAAACGACGTCAATGCGGCGGCCACGCAACGGGCGCAGGATTTGCTGCTGGCTTGGGTTTATGGGCGGTAGAGCTGTAAAAAATAGCTATAGAAGCCCATATTTAGGGCACTTACAGCACAATTTAGTGCATGCGTTTGAATTTAGTTAGACTATCTTTTGCTCAATGCGGCTCTTATACCGAACCTGTTGATGTAGTAAAGTATCGTTGTTAGAAAAATTAATTTACTGACTTGTGTGTGACGTAAGCAAGGTCCGGGCCAACCTGAGTGAGTGAGTACAGCCAGAAAAGGAAAAATATTTATATGAGCGCCATCGCCAAAGATATACGCCCTAGTAAGGCGCGTCCGTCTATCATGCTGCAGAAACATCGTGACGCTATATTGGCCAGTGCCAAGGCCAATGGTCTTTCAAATGTTCGTGTGTTTGGCTCTGTGTTGCATCAAACCGATACCCTAAAGAGCGATCTTGATTTGCTCATTACAAGTTCTGAAAACACTAGCCTATTTCAATTGGGCGACTTTCAAGAAGCAGTGGAGCAGCTAGTCGGCGCGTCGGTAGATGTAGTCGATGATCAATGGATCAGCAAATATTATGGTGCGCAAGTAATTGCAGAAGCACGCGCAATTTAGCATGCGTCCGCCGATTGAAAAGAAGTTGTCAGCGTGCCTCCAAGAAATGTTGGATGCGGCAACAACTATTGCTGAATACATAAAAGGGCACAATAAAGGGTCGTTTATTGCGAACAAAATGCTCCACCAAGCTGTGGCATTAAATATGCTGCAAATAGGCCAACAATGCAGTGCCGCGATAGATTTGGATCCCGCATTTACCGCCGCGCACACGCAAATTAATTGGCTAAGTCTGCGCCGCATGCGTAATCAAATTGCGCACGATTATGCAGCGATCAATATTTCGAGCATCTGGAATGCTGCGAAAATTGACGTGGCCGCCACGGCCGAAGCGCTACCAACGTTGATAGCGGCCGCGATGGAGCAGGAAGCGTTGGCGGGTAAGCCCAAGGTGGAAGGCTAATGTCCTTCTTGGTTCGCAGCTGAAGGCATCCTCAAGCAGCTGAAGTCACCACGCTAGGTCGGCGAATCATAGAAGCTGAAGTTTCTGAAAAGCTAAGGCAGCATAGTGTTGAGATACACCACCCTGTGCAAGCTAGCGAGCTTCGCTGTCCGGTCATCAAGCGGCTACATGCACACTGGGCATTGGCCAGCCGTCAAGAGTGCGTCGCGCTGAATCACATAGAGCCAATTCAGTGTTAGCATTTCTTTCTTTGAATAGGGCGGCCATGCACTACTCACTCCAAGATTTGAGACAGTTTGTTTTAATTGCCGAGGCTGGAAGTTTAAGCCAAGCGGCTGAGCAGGCGCACACCGCAGTCTCTGCCATGAGCGCCCGTTTGAAAGGCTTGGAAGAGTCTTTTGGCGTGCAATTGATGCTTCGTTCTTCCAAAGGCGTGAGTTTGACACCTGCCGGGCAGCGGTTGCTTGCACATGCGCGCGAGTTGCTTGAAAAAGTACGGCTGCTTGAAAGTGACATGGGGGACTACGCCCAGCAAGCCAAAGGCTTGGTGCGCATTGCAGCCAACACCACGGCTGTGACGGAATACTTGCCTGAAGCGCTGGTCAGCGTGATGCGCCAGCATGCCAAGCTTGATATTTCATTGATGGAAGCGGTGAGTGCTGAGGTGGTGCGCAGTGTGCGTGAGGGTCGCGCAGACTTGGGCATTTTCACGCCTTCGCTGTACACCGAAGATTTGCAAGTGTTGCCTTTCCGTTCCGATTTCTTGGTTTTGATTACACCGCAGCAGCATGCGTGGGCGCAGCGCGCGCAGATTGACTTTGCGCAAACCTTGGTCGCAGACCATGTGTGCTTGCAGCGCACCGCAGCTTTGTTTGATTTTCTAACGCAACGCGCCCGTGACGAAGGGCTTGCACTGCGCTCGCGCATACATGTTGCGGGCTTTGAGGCAGTAGCGCGCATGGTAGGCCAAAGTGTTGGGGTTGCCATCGTGCCGCGCTCTGCAGCGCTTCGGCTGCGTGGCGCCCACAAGTTGGCTGTAATTGCGTTAAACGATAGTTGGGCAGCCAATACCCTGTGTATTTGTATGCGAGATCGCCAAGCGCTGAGTGCCAGCGCGCTGGCGGTGCTTGATGTGCTTTGCCAGCCCGTGCCGGCTTTAATACCACTGTAAGCGTTCGCGTTTACTGAAGCCCGCGTTCGCTAATCCGATAAGCCGAAGCCTGTCGAAGCGTGCAAACTCGCCTTCCTGAGTAAAGCGGTCTCAATCCGTAGGAAGGCCAACGATGAACGAAAATTTGCAAGCAGCGCTCGTTACTTGGGAAAATATAGGCGAACGTTTCGCCGGGCAATCTAGCGCGACGTTGCACGAAGTTGCGGGGCGCACAGGCGCGCTTTCGAGCCGCGTGAAGTCGATTGCGCTTGGCTTGAAAGTGGCTGGCGTCGCTTTCCCTATGCAGCTCAAGCCCGGAGACAATCTAGCGCTGCATCAAGCCATTTATCAAGCGCCGGCCAACTCCGTGTTGATGATTGATGCATTTGATTCGATAGAGTTTGGCCCCTTTGGTGAAATTATGGCTGTAGCCGCTCATGCACGCGGCTTGCGGGGCTTGGTAACGACGGGCGCTGTTCGCGATCGCGATGCGATTGCCGCAATGGGATTTGCAGTGTTCAGCAAAGGCATTTGCATTCGCGGCACAGAAAAATACGTGCCTGGGCAATTTGGGCAGGCCATTGTGATGGATGGCGTGGTGGTGCATCCCGGCGATTTTGTATTAGGCGATAGCGATGGTGTGGTGGTGATCCCGCATGCGCGCGCTGCCGAGCTGACACATGCAGCTGTAGAGCGCGAGGCCAAAGAGCAGCAAATTATGCAACGCCTGCGCGAAGGCGCGCGCACCCTTGACATCTACGGATTTGCCAAAACCGCTTCTTCTTAAAATTTCACTAAATGATGAATATGCACCAAGAACCTCTAAATGCAAACGCAAGACTTTCGCTCGCCGCTTTGGCAACTTCCAACCTCAGCGATGCAATGGATCAGCTCGGCATTCGCGGTGCTGTCGCAGGCATTCGCCCGCAATGGGGCAAGACGACAGTGATTGGCCGTGCCATCACCATCCGCATGACGGCGGCAGGTGCCGTGCCTTCCAAAGCGCATTTGGGCGTGGACGCGATTGCCGCCGCGCATCCGGGCGATGTGATTGTGATTGATAACCGAGGCGATTTGCATAACAACTGCTGGGGCGAAATCTTGTCGATGGGTGCGCGTATGAAAGGTATCACCGGCGTTATCGTTGATGGCGCTGTGCGAGACGTGGATATGTGCGAAGAATTTGATTTTCCCGTGCATGCGAGAGCCACCGTACCCATCACGGCACGCGGGCGCGTGGTGCAGGAGGCATGGAACGTTCCGGTTCGCTTGGGCGATGCGCCTGTGCGGCCGGGTGATGTGATCGTGGCTGATGTTAATGGCGTTGTGGCGATTCCTTTTGAAAGGCTCGATGCGGTGATTGCCGCTGCGCAAGAAATCGCGGCCAAGGAGCTGGCAATGGTGGAGGCGCTCCGGCGCGGTGAATCGATCCAAGAAGTGGATGCACGATTTAACTACGAGCACATGCTCACTAAAAAGGAGATCTAATATGCCAACAGATGGAATCGTAGAAGTATTTAAGCTGCTGGATACGGCCTGTGTGTCTGACGCGATGGACAAACTCGGGCTCGCCGCAGGCTGTCATGGTATTTCCCCTGTAGTGGGCGGCGTGAAGGCAGTCGGGCGTGCTTTCACGGTCAAATATCGCATGATGGGCGTTGCGGAGCAAGGCACGGTGGGCGATTTTTTAGACGATGTACAAACGGGCTATTTCGTTGTCAT
>JAYUOW010000006.1:0-21206 GCA_043760555.1 Betaproteobacteria bacterium | reverse complement strand
GCAAATTTACTTCAATTGAGCTATTTGCAGGTGCGGGTGGCCTTGCGCTAGGGCTGGAACGCGCTGGCTTGCACAACGTGCTGTTGTCAGAAATCAATAAGAATGCGTGCAATACGCTACGAGCAAATCGCCCGGAATGGAATGTTATTGAAGGTGATGTGGCAAGCATCGACTTTACGCCCTACGCTGGGCAAGTAGACGTGCTTACTGGCGGCTTTCCCTGCCAAGCATTTTCATACGCGGGTAAGCGACTGGGGTTTGAAGATGCGCGTGGCACCTTGTTTTTTGAATTTGCGCGGGCAGTGAAGGAGCTTCAACCACTCATTTGTGTAGGTGAAAATGTGCGGGGGCTGTTGCAGCATGAAGGTGGAAAAACCCTCGAAGGCATGGTTTCTATCTTGGATGAACTCGGTTATGCGGTAATTCCGCCGCGCGTTTTAAAAGCAATTCATCATCGCGTTCCGCAAAAGCGTGAGCGGCTTTTTATTGTCGGCATTCGCAAAGACGTGGCGATAGATTTTGAGTGGCCTGCCGCCGATGAAAACATTTATACGCTCAAGGACGCGCTCAAAAAAGGCCGCCTGTTTGATTCAAATGTCCCGACTTCTGCGGGTCAAGGCTATCCAAAAAGCAAAAAAGACATCATGGACTTAATCCCGCCCGGTGGCTATTGGCGCGACCTGCCGGTGGATCTGCAAAAATCCTACATGAAAGGGTCGTTTCATTTGGGCGGCGGCAAAACCGGGATGGCGCGTCGAATTTCTTGGGATGAATCTTGCCTCACACTTACCTGTGCGCCCGCTCAAAAGCAAACAGAGCGTTGCCATCCGGACGAAACGCGACCGTTTACTGTGCGCGAATACGCCAGAATTCAAACTTTTCCCGATAGCTGGGCATTTTCCGGCGCATTGACTGCGCAATACGCCCAAATTGGCAACGCAGTGCCCGTGAACCTAGGTGAAGCCATCGGCTCTGCGGTTGTGCGAGCGCTCAATAGCTACTACCGAGACCGCGTGCACTTGTTACGTTCAACATCCGAGGTAAAGGTAAAACGCAAACCCCGAAAGCAAGAGCAGCTAGAAATGGCGCTTTAACCGCATCCCTCGCAGCCTGAACTCACATGAGTCACCAACTACGTGATTACAACTTGCTCGCCGCGCCCAACGCCGCATCCAAACGACGGATTACTGGCGTGTATAAATCACTGGTGTGGCTGCTCCAGCGTTTCATGTCGCGGCCGATTTCTTCGCGAATTTCGGTGGCTTGGCGAATTTGTCCATCTGCTACTAGCGCGATGGCATATTCGGCGCGCACTTCCACATTACCAAATCGGGCATTCGCTGCGGCAAGCTCTGCTTTGGCGTCGGCTTTTCGGCCTGAGGCGGTGAGCGTGCGGGCTAAGGTTAAAGCGATTTCTTCAGGTTTAAATGCTGGGCTTTCTTTACGGATTGCTTCTAAGTGGGTGATGGCTTGTGGATGTTGTCCATTGCCAATGTAGGCGAGAGCCGCACCAAAACGCATTTCCACATCGCTTGAAAACGGGCCATTTAGGCAAGCTTCGTAATTTTTTACCGCATCGCTAAATTGCCCCACACCGTATTGCGCGGCGGCCAACCGCATTTGGTTTTGGGCTGTTGGGGTGTAGTCGAAAATTTCCTTGGCTTCACGCAATTCGCGCGTTGGGTCTAGGGAGGCGACGATACTTTTGGCGGTGGCGCTGGCCATTTTCTTCACGCCGCGCTCCATCTTGCTGCCGGGTAAATACACCGCAAAAAAGTACACCAAGCTGCCCAATATCGGAAATGTAAATAGAATAATCAGCCAATACATTTGCTGCCGATTACGCATTGCGTGAATCGCAAAAAACAGTGCAACGGCAAAGTGCAAAACTCCAAATCCGATAGCTGGCATGACTGATCCTTTCAACTTAAGCCGAAGCTTTAACGCAAACTAAAACCACAAAAAATAACGCTGGCTGATGGTCACATCAGCCAGCGTTAAGTGTACAAATCCAAAAACAAAAAACTAATATTTTGACCGCAACAATGGCGGCTGCGCGGCAAAATAAACCGCTAAATCTTTCATGTCTTGCGTTTTAAGTGCCGCCGCAAAACCGTTCATTGAGGCATTTTTACGCTTGCCAGATTTGTATTGCTGCAAAGCGGCAACGAGATAATCTGGATATTGACCGGCCAAAACCGGGTAATCCGGCGCGATAGGCTTAGCACCGCCCTCACCGTGGCACGCCGCGCAAGTAGCAGCTTTGGCTTTACCGGCTTCAACGCTGCCCGAAACCGAGCTTGCCGACGCAGTAATGCTGGCAAATAGGGCGATGCTCAATGCAACGGACGTCGTAAGTGTACTTAATTTGAGCGTTTTCATTTACCTTTGCCTCCTTCGGCAGCGTAGTAGGCGGCAAGGTCACGCATCTCTTTGTCGGATAATGCGGTGGCTAAGCCCTTCATGGTTTGGTTGTTGCGCTCGCCTGATTTATAAGCTTTTAGCGCGGCGTAAATATAGCCCGCTTGTTGCCCGCCAATTTTAGGCACAGCATACACTTCTGGGAACGCGGTTTTGGAGCCAATCACACCGTGGCAACCGGAACAAACTGCAACAGCGCGCTTGCCGCCAGCGACGGCATCGCCCGCAGGCGTTGTAGCAGGCGCTTGGGCAACGGCGCTACCCGCAGCGGCCACAAATGCGGCCGCTAAACACGGTGCCGCAAATTTAACAAAGAGGTTTTTCATTTATCTAGCAATTCGAACAAGTTAAGATGGAAACACGGAGAAAAATCACAAATATTTACGTAAATGCTGGTTGCAAAAGCGTCGTGCAACTTACAATTTCAAGCCCAAATGATACTACGGCAGCTGTTTTCACTCAAGGGCTAGTGTGGTTTTAGCGGGTGCGGATTGATCGGAGGCGGCGGTTTATTTAGCACTCTGCAGCGTATCGGGCTGTTTAAACGTTTACTTCGGATTACACCCTTGAGGGGTGCCGAGCGCTGCGCTAATCGACCCATGGATTATGCGACTACGTTTGCCGCTGCCTCGCGCTGCCTTACTGCCTCAAACAAACAAACCCCCGCCGCCACTGACACATTCAAACTTTCCACGTGCCCGTACATAGGAATGCGCACCAGCTCATCGCAGGTTTCGCGGGTGAGCCTACGCATGCCGTCGCCTTCGGCACCCATCACGAGCCCGACGGGCCCGGTTAGGCGCGATTGGTATACGGGTTTTTCGCCGTCTTCATCAAGGCCAACTAGCCAAATACCGCGATCTTTAAGGTCACGCAACGTGCGCGCTAAATTGGTCACCATGATGTAGGGCACAGTCTCTGCCGCACCGCTGGCCACCTTAGCCACAACAGCTGTCAAGCCCACGCTTTTGTCTTTCGGCGCGATGACCGCGTGCACGCCTGCGGCGTCGGCCGATCTTAAGCATGCGCCCAAATTATGTGGATCCGTTACGCCATCAAGCACCAATAAAAATGGCGGTAGGTCTGCTGGCATTTCGTCTAATACATCTTCTACAAATTGGGCTAATTGCACCGGCTCTGCCAAGGCGACTACGCCCTGATGACGGCCACCTGCAGCCAATCCGTCTAACCGTTTTGCGTCTACTTTTAGTAGCCGCACGCCGCCCTTTTCGATAATGGCAAGAAAGTTTTTCATACGCTGATCGTGGCGCGTGGCATCAACGTACACTTCTTTTACGCTCGCAGCTTTCATGCGCACGCGCGATTGCACGGCGTGAAAGCCGAATATATTTTGGTGTTTCATCGCTTTGATTTCTTGTTCGCCGGTGGGTGATTTTTACCACTCATTTTAGACGCAGGCTTTCCACCCTCGCGTTCAGATTGCTCTACCAAATTACGCAAGTTCGATAACGGTGATTGGCTATTGGCCGCAGAGCGCCTAGATTCGGGCTTCTCCAGCACGGCTTCTAACGGCTGGGAGCGCAACCCCAAACCTGCCATCGGGGTCACTGGCGGATTAGCACTGGTAAATCGCACAATCGTTACATCACGTCCCAACGCACCCGGTGCGGGCGGCACCACCATCGCGACTCTTGGCGGTGTGACCGACACATTGGCCGCTGGTTTTTTGCTCACCGAAGGCGACGTTGCGGGTCTTTGATGCTGCGCAATCTGCGCTGGTTTAGTGGCCGTTGGCGCAGGCTTGGGTGCACTAGCTTGCGGCGCTGGCGCACTAACGGCGTGCTGTTTAGCACCTTGCCCTTTTTGCCCAGTCTTAGCATCAGAAGATGCCCCAAGATGCCCTATTTTAGGGGGTTTCAGAGCATCTTTTACGATTTTTTCAACACTTGGTTTGGCTTTTTTAGCTTCTATGGCTTCTAATTCATCAATGCGCAAACCCACCACAGCCGATTTCGGCGTCAAGAATTTAGCACTAGATAATACAAACTCAATCTTCGCGGTTTCAATATCTACGCGCGCTACTTTTACAAACACGCGATCAGCCAATTGATAACGCTGGCGGGTACGCTCACCCACAATCACGTGCTTGTCTTTATCGTATTGGAAATAATCAGTACCCAGCTCAGAAATATGCACCAAGCCTTCCACAAACACATCATCTAGCGACACAAATAATCCAAAGCTCGTCACGCTGGAAATGGTGCCCGCAAAAGTTTCGCCCAAACGATCCTTCATGTAAAAACATTTAAGCCACGCCGTTACATCGCGCGTAGCATCATCCGCGCGGCGCTCGGTCATGGAGCAGTGAATACCTAAATCTTTCCAAGGTGTTGCAGGCACGTAAGCCTCACCTTTTAGCACCGCTTTAATCGCGCGATGCGTCAGCAAATCTGGGTAGCGGCGAATGGGTGACGTGAAGTGCGCATAGGCATCGTATGAAAGCCCGAAGTGCCCTTTGTTATCAGGGCTGTACACCGCTTGACGTAGTGAACGCAGCAACACTGTTTGCAACAGCGCCGCATCAGGGCGGCCTTTAATTTTAGTAATTAGCGCGGCATAATCCGACGCTTGTGGCTCGTCACCGCCAGACAATTGCAGCGCAAAATCTTTCAACATATTGCGCAGTGATTCCAATTTTTCAGGCGTGGGGCCTTCGTGTACGCGATACAAATTTGGATGCTCAGCGCCCAGCAAAAATTCTGCCGTACACACGTTCGCCGCCAACATGCATTCTTCAATTAATCGATGCGCGTCGTTACGGGTGACGGGCACGATGTTTTCAATTTTGCTTTCTTCATTGAACAACATCATGGTTTCGGTTGATTCAAAATCAATGGCGCCACGCTTGTGACGGGCTTCTAGCAGCAATTGGAATGCGGTATCCAACATGCGCAAATGCGGGAAAAGCTTTGCATCAATACCATGATCAGCTTCATCTAAATACAGCACTTTGGCCACATTATTGTAAGTAAGGCGAGCAGCGGAATGAATCACGCCCTCAAAAAACGAGTATTTTTTAATCTTGCCCTGTGCATCCAACGCCATGTCGCACACCATTACCAAACGATCCACTTCCGGCTTTAGCGAGCACATTTCGTTTGACAATGATTCTGGCAACATAGGAATGACCCGACGCGGAAAATACACTGAATTACCGCGATTAAGTGATTCGACATCCAGCGCATCACCCGGCTTAACGTAGTGCGACACATCCGCAATGGCCACCATCAGCCGCAAGCCTTTGCCCTGCTTTTCACAGTACACCGCGTCATCAAAATCACGCGCTGTTTCGCCGTCAATGGTTACAAACGGCAGCCCGCGCAAGTCTTCACGACCTTCTATATCTTTAGGCGTTACTTTTTTGGCCACTTTTTTCTCTTGAGCTTCCACAGCCGCTGGCCACTCGTGCGGTAAATCGTGTTTGCGCAAGGCAATCTCAATTTCCATGCCAGGGTCAGCATAATTACCCAGCACTTCAATTACGCGTGCAACCGCTTCAGAATTTTTAGTAGGCTGCGCCACTAGTTCAACTGTGACAACCTGCCCCGCTACAGCCCCTTTGTCGTAGCCCGCTTCCACCAAAATATCTTGGCTAATCCGCTTATTTTCAGCCACTACAAACATGGTGCCGCGCTCCAAAAACAAGCGCCCTACCAGTTTAGAATTTGCCCGGGTAATTACATCAATAATCACCGCTTCGCGACGACCCTTTTTATCCACACCCACTTCACGCGCGTTCACGCGATCGCCATCCAACACTTTCGACATTTCTTTATTGTTTAAAAAGAAATCAGCCGAACCATCATCCGGCGTTAAAAAACCAAAACCATCGGCGTGGCCAATTACGCGCCCCACCACCAGCTTCGTTTCCTGCGCAATGGTGACTTCGCCTTTTTTATTGGCCAATATTTGCCCATCGCGCACCATCGCACCAATGCGCCGCGCAAAGCCATCCAGCTCAGCTTCTTTGATGCCTAATAGGCCAGCCACCTCTTGCGGCTTAACGGGCGCTCCCGCCTGCGCTAACACCGAAATAATATGCTCGCGGCTGGGTATCGGGCTTTCGTATTGTTCGGCCTCGCGCGCTAAATGCGGATCATTTTCACGGCTTAACTTCGGCGGATTTTTTGAGGTATTTTTAGCACCACCAGAGACGTTACTTCCAGACTTGCTACCACTTAAATTGCTCGATGAGGCGGCATTTGCCACAACTTTCGTTTTTTTCTTGTTTGACAAAACAGATATTTCCTATAATATTCGCGGCTTCACTTTAAACATTGGAGTGAAAAACCAAAAAATTGCCCAGATGGCGGAATTGGTAGACGCACTAGGTTCAGGTCCTAGCGGTGGCAACACTGTGGAGGTTCGAGTCCTCTTCCGGGCACCAATTATTTGGTTATAGCACAGAATAGGTGACAATTACGTGAATGGCTCGGAAGACTGCCACTTGCGGTGTTACACTAGCGAAGCAGTATAGTAGTAAAACACACTCAGACTTCGGGGCCGACCCGGTTTCGACGTGGGTTACAAAGCAACGTAGGGCATACCGAGGCGTGGCCACCTCGTAAATACAACCACAAACCAATAGTCGCAAACGACGAAAACTACGCTCTAGCTGCTTAATACCAGCTGGACTCTGCACCGGTGGGCCTCAACGCCGGGCTTAGCAATAAGCAGCAGAGTCATTAACGAGGATCGCTTTTGGTAGGGTTACTTTACTAAAAGTTAAACAATAGGTAACTCGTGTTGCAACAGCGCGCCTGCTCGCGTTTGCATCATAAAATTAAATAGCAAGGCTAAGTATGTAGAACTATCTGTAGAGGACTTGCGGACGCGGGTTCGATTCCCGCCGGCTCCACCAATAAAAGTAAAGGCCACCCAGTTGTATCGGGTGGCCTTTACTTTTATTGGCGGTGCGCGGCGTGAACCGAAACCGCGTCCGGCACGGACGCAGGGGTGCAGCGGGGTTTCGGCGAGCAGCCTGCGACCCGATGCCCATTCGTCACACACTCCTATAGTTTTCATCGCCACAACACTTTCTCTCTGGTAGACTTTCAACGATTTAAGACGACTATAAGGGCCGACGCTTGAGCGCCAATGTCATAAACACCGAACCGTGGGTAACAGCCGAACAAGTCGCCCGACACTTGGGCGTGGCAAAAGATACCGTATATCGCTGGCGCGAACGCAAAGGCCTGCCTGCGCACAAAATCGGGCGGCTCTGGAAATTTCAGCTATCTGAAGTCGATGAGTGGGTGCGAGCTGGCGGCGCGGACGACGCAAGCGAGCGCAAAAACGGCGATGGCGCAACCGTCCTCAGGACAAACACGGCATGAGCAGATCCGAAGCGCAAACCCGCGCCGATGTCATTGACCAACAACTTGCGCAGTCTGGTTGGAATGTCAAAGACCCTTCGCAGGTCATAGCAGAATTCAACATTCAAACGCCGTTGCCATTAGGTGTTGCGCAGTCTCGCGCCACCTACCAGGTTCACCAATTTAGTGATTACGTTTTACTGGGAAAGGATGGCAAACCGCTTGCCGTTGTTGAGGCCAAAAAGTCCAGCGAAGACGCCGTCATCGGCAGAGAACAAGCAAAACAATATTGTTACAACATCCAGAAACAATTTGGTGGTGAACTACCGTTTTGCTTTTATGCCAACGGGCATGAAACGTATTTCTGGGATTTAGAGAACTATCCACCGCGCAAAGTCGTTGGTTTCCCAACAAGAGATGATCTGGAGCGCTTTGCCTACATTCGCCGCAATCGCAAGCCGCTAACGCAAGAGTTTATCAACACCTCTATCGCCGGACGCGACTATCAAATTCGGGCTATCCGTGCGGTGCTAGAAGGCATCGAACAACAAAAACGCGATTTCCTACTTGTTATGGCCACGGGCACCGGCAAAACCCGCACCTGTATTGCCTTGGCAGATGCACTGATGCGCGCCAGCCATGCTGAGAAAATCCTATTTCTGGTGGATCGTATTGCACTGCGCGAGCAAGCGCTTGCCGCCTTCAAAGAGCATCTGCCCAACGAACCGCGATGGCCCAATGTAGGCGAAAAACTCTTTGCCAAAGACCGCCGCATTTACGTTGCTACTTATCCGACGATGCTCAACATTATTCGCGAAGAATCCCAAAGCCTCTCGCCACATTTTTTTGATTTCATCGTCGTCGATGAAAGCCATCGCTCCATCTACAACACCTATGGCGAAGTGCTCGCGTATTTCAAAACGATCACACTCGGTTTGACCGCTACGCCAACTAACATAATCGATCACAACACATTCCAGCTCTTCCATTGCGAAGACGGCTTGCCAACTTTCGCCTACACTTTTGAGGAAGCTGTAAACAACGTGCCGCCCTACCTCTGCAATTTTCAAGTTATGAAAATCCAGACCAAGTTCCAGATGGCAGGCATTAGTAAGCGCACCATTTCTTTGGAAGATCAGAAAAAACTAATCCTGCAAGGCAAAGAAGTTGAAGAAATCAACTTCGAAGGCTCGCAATTAGAAAAACAAGTGATTAACAAAGGCACCAACACTCTGATCGTTCGCGAATTCATGGAAGAATCCATCAAAGACGCGAACGGTGTTTTGCCAGGCAAGACCATCTTTTTCTGCGCAACCAAGGCGCACGCCCGGCGCATTGAAGAAATTTTTGACAAACTCTACCCGCATCACAAAGGTGAGTTGGCCAAGGTGCTCATATCGGATGATCCACGCGTTTATGGCAAGGGTGGTTTGCTCGATCAATTCACCAATAACGATATGCCGCGCGTTGCCATCAGTGTGGACATGCTCGACACCGGCATCGACGTGCGCGAAATCGTCAATCTTGTGTTTGCCAAGCCAGTGTATTCGTACACCAAGTTCTGGCAAATGGTGGGGCGCGGCACGCGCTTACTGGAAACCAGCAAGCCCAAACCTTGGTGTACTGACAAAGACGTGTTCTTAATTCTCGATTGCTGGGACAACTTCGAGTATTTTAAGCTGAACCCTAAGGGCAAGGAACTCAAACCCCAGCTACCGCTGCCCGTACGGCTGACTGGCCTGCGTCTAGATAAAATTGAAAAAGCCAACGACAGCGGCCATGCCGACATCGCTGCGCGTGAAATTGCCAAGTTTCGCCTGCAGATTGCCGCGTTGCCAAATGAATCGGTGATCATTAAAGAAGCCGCCACTGCACTGGCACCGTTGGAAGAAGAAAATTTCTGGATTAGCCTAAATCACGAGAAATTAGAATTCCTGCGCTCTGCAATCAAGCCACTGTTTCGCACCGTATTAGAGGCGGATTTTAAAGCAATGCGCTTTGAGCGCGACCTGTTGGAATACTCCCTCGCCCTGCTCAATGAAGAAAAAGCACAAGCTGATACGATCAAAGAGGGCATCATCGAAGAGATCAGCGAACTGCCGCTTTCGGTCAGCTTTGTAAAGCAAGAAGAAGCGCTGATCCGCGCTGCGCAAACTAGCCACTTTTGGGCCAAGGCCGATGAAGACACCTTCGATAACCTGATCGCCAAGCTCGGCCCGCTGATGAAGTTTCGCGAGCAAAGCTCCAGTCAAGAGCAAACGCATCTTGATCTGGCGGATGAACTTCACAAGAAGGAATGGGTGGAATTCGGCCCGCAGCACGAAGCCGTTAGTGTTAGTCGTTACCGTGAAATGGTCGAGGCCTTAATCGTCGAACTGACAGAGCACAACCCCGTGCTGCAAAAAATCAAAAACGGTGAAACCGTGAGTACCGATGAAGCCAACGAACTAGCCGAACTGTTGCACGAAGAGCACCCGCACATTACCGAAACCCTGCTGCGCCAAGTGTACAAAAACCGCAAAGCACACTTCATCCAGTTCATCCGCCACATTCTCGGCATTGAGATATTGCAAAGTTTTCCTGAAACCGTCAGCGCCGCTTTTGATCGATTCATTCGCACCCACACCACACTTAACAGCCGTCAGCTGGAATTTCTGGGCTTGCTGAAAAACTTCATCATTGATCGCGAAAAAATGGAAAGGCAGGTTGAAAAACGAGACCTCATCAACACGCCCTTTACAGTCATTCACCCGCAGGGCATCCGTGGCGTGTTCAGTCCAGCCGAGATCAACGAAATTTTACAGCTCACCGAGCATCTGGCAGCTTGATTTTATGAACCACGAAATACACGAACCACACGAAATGAAAACCAATTTTTCTTTCGTGCTTTTCGTGCCTTTCGTGGTGTAAAAAGAAGTTATAGAGAATTATTTTATGAACCACGAAACACACGAACTACACAAAATGAAAGCCCGTTTTTCTTACGTGCCTTTCGTGCCTCTCGTGGTTAAAAAGAAAGTTTAAAAAATGCTACAAAACAACCCCGAACTCAAAAGCAAAATCGACCAGCTCTGGAACAAATTCTGGAGCGGCGGCATTAGCAATCCGCTCACCGCTATTGAGCAGATTACCTACCTGCTATTTATGAAGAGGCTTGATGAGCTCGACCAGAAAAATCAAGCGGATGCTGAATTTACCGGTGAAAAATATACGTCCAAATTTGCAGGAAAATGGATAGCGCCAGAGTATCGAGCCAAAGCGCGCGACGGCGATACGCAAGCTGAAACCGATAAAAAGTTTGCTGACAGCAAAATATATGAAATTGAAAAGCGCACCCTACGCTGGAGCGAATTCAAACACATGCAGGCCGAAGACATGCTGCAGCACGTACAAGGCAAAGTATTCCCATTCCTCAAAGACTTAAACGGCGGTGAATCTAACTTCACCCACCACATGAAAAACGCCGTGTTCATTATTCCCAAGCCAGCCTTGCTAGTGGAAGCAGTGAAGACAATCGATGAAATATTCGAGGTGATGGAGCGCGATTCGCGCGTGAACGGCCAAGCTTTTCAGGACATTCAGGGTGATGTTTATGAAATGCTGTTGTCCGAAATTGCATCCGCTGGTAAAAATGGGCAGTTTCGAACGCCGCGCCACATCATTAAACTGATGGCCGATCTGGTGCAACCGCAGTTAGGCCACAAAATTGCTGACCCAGCTTGCGGCTCCGGCGGTTTTTTACTTGGTGCCTACCAGTATGTTGTCACGCAGCTTGCCATCAAGGCTGGTACAAAAAACCTCACACCCGATGAAGACGGCTTCGTACGCACGTCTGTGGCCGCCACCCTCACCGAAAAAGCGCAAGCCATTTTGTCAGGCTCCCTCTGGGGTTACGATATCGATGCCACCATGGTGCGGCTGGGCTTAATGAATCTGATGATGCACGGTATCGACGAGCCTCATATCGACTACAAAGACACGCTCAGCAAAAGTTTTATTGAAGAATCCGAATACGACATTGTGCTAGCCAACCCGCCTTTTACCGGCAGCATCGACAAAGGCGACATCAACGAAAACCTGCAACTGGGCACCACCAAAACCGAGCTTCTATTCGTTGAAAACATTTACCGCCTGCTTAAAAAAGGCGGTACCGCCTGCGTCATCGTGCCGCAAGGCGTGCTGTTTGGCGCAGGCAGTGCTTTTCGCGCGTTGCGTGAGTTGTTGATTGTGCGTTGCGATATGAAAGCGGTCATCACGCTGCCTAGCGGCGTGTTTAAGCCCTATGCCGGTGTGAGCACCGCAATTTTATTGTTTACCAAGGTGTGGGGCGCTAAGGATAAGGTCGACAAACCGGCTACTGAAAATGTATGGTTTTATGAAATGTCTGCAGACGGCTATTCGCTAGACGATAAACGCAGCAAGCAAGCAGGCTATGGTGACCTGCAAGACATCATTACCAAATACCACGCCCGCAGTGCGGCCGCATTGGGTCAAGAAAGTGACCGCACGGCTAAGTGCTTCATGGTGCCGCGCGCCGAGATAGCGAATGAGAAAAATAACTACGACCTTTCGCTTTCTCGTTACAAAACCGATGTGTTCGAGGAAATACACTACGACGCACCCAGCGTAATTTTGGATCGCTTAATTCAAGCCGAAGTGGGCGATGTGAATGAAGCGGACCTCGCAAAAATGCAAAGCGGCATCGTGCGCGAGTTGCTGGAGCTAAAGGCAATGCTTAAATGAGCAACGTACAAAAAAGTAGCGCTTCGGCCGATACGCTTTTTGACCGTGTTGTCTCCATTCTTGAGCAGGCGCGCGGCAATGTTGTCCGTGCTGTTAATTCTAATATGGTGGTGGCTTATTGGTTAATTGGCCGTGAAATCGTTGAAGAATTGCAGGGCGGTGAAGCGCGTGCTGAATATGGCAAGCAAATTATTTCGCAGTTATCCCAACAACTCTCACAACACTATGGCAAAGGGTTTTCCACAACCAATCTCTGGTATTTTCGGCAGTTTTATGCGGCCTACGACAGCCGCGTAAATATTGTCCACCCGCTGGGTGGGCAAATGGGTGGGCAAATAACGCACCCGCCAATAATCCACCCGACGGGTGGAGAATCGCCTCAAGGGTTTTCGCCCCTGCTCACTTGGTCGCATTATCGCGCCTTAATGCGCGTACAAGACGAACCAGCACGGCAATTTTACGAGCACGAATCCATCGCCTGCGGCTGGAGCAAAGCGCAACTGGAGCGCCAAATTTCTTCCAGCTATTACCACCGAATCCTCGCCAACCGTGGTTCGCAGGGTTTGACCGACCCCGCGCGTGAGCGCCTGCCCGGTGAAGCACAAACGCCGCAAAGCCTCATCAAAAGCCCTTATGTGCTGGAGTTTCTTGGCCTACCCGATACCCCAAACTTACATGAAAGCGCTCTAGAACAGGCCATCGTCGACAATCTGCAGGCCTTTTTGCTGGAACTGGGCAAAGGCTTTTCGTTTGTGGCACGGCAAAAGCACATTCGATTTGATGAAGACGATTTTTACATCGACCTCGTGTTTTACAACTACCTGCTCAAATGTTTTGTGCTCATCGACCTAAAAATCAACAAGCTAACCCACCGCGATGTAGGTCAAATGGATGGTTATGTGCGCCTGTTCGAAGATCGCTTCAAGGTGCCCGGAGACAATCCCACGATTGGCTTAATTTTATGCGCCGACAAAAGCGAAGCCGTAGCCAAATATTCCATACTTAATGAAAGCCGTCAGATTTTTGCATCAGAATACCTAAAGTATCTACCCACAGAAGAACAGCTAAAAATTGAAATTCAGAAAGAGCGCAGGTTGATTGAAGCCGCGATGGCTGAGCGCGAGGGGGATGGGGGTGAATAAACATACGGTACCAAACAAGGGCTCGGTGGAGGAGCCGATGGTGTTGAAGAGGGACGGCAGAATGAAATGGCACCCATTTTCGGAAGTTGTGACTGACGCCACCTCCAAGTTCAAGAAAATAAAGGCCTCTGACTACAACGCGCAAGGTACATACAAAATTATCGACCAAGGCAAGGAGCCAGTGGCTGGATATACAGATGATGCAAGTCTTGTTAATAATCAATTGCTTCCTATATTGATTTTTGGCGATCACACTCGCGCACTCAAGTACGAAGATCAACCTATTGCTCTCGGCGCAGATGGTGCAAAAGCCCTTTGGATAAATCCTGACGTGGGTATTGCTCGCTATGTCTATTACTACCTCCGCTCAGTTGAAATAAAAGAAGCCGGTTACAGCAGACATTTCAAATTTCTCAAAGAGATGGAAATACCAATCCCGTTCAAGGACGATGCCCCAGACTTTAACGACCAAATCCGCATTGCCCATCTGCTTGGCAAAGTGGAAGGGCTGATCGCCCAGCGCAAACAACACCTGCAACAACTCGACGACCTACTCAAAAGCGTGTTTCTGGAGATGTTTGGCGATCCAGTGCGGAATGAAAAGGGGTGGGATAAGCCAAATCTAAAGGCTTTCGGCAAGATTTCCACTGGCAATACGCCACCCAGAAATAATTCTAAAAATTACGATGATGGTTTCGTTGAATGGATCAAAACTGACAACATCACTGGCGATAATCTGTTCGTAACGCACTCTGCCGAACATCTTTCTGAGGTTGGCGCGAAGAGGGCGAGAACGTTAAAGAACGGAGCCCTGCTCGTAGCCTGCATCGCAGGTAGCATCACATCAATTGGGCGTGCCGCACTGACCGACAGAACCGTGTCCTTCAATCAGCAGATTAATGCAATTCAACCAGACAAGGATGTCAATGAGTTGTATTTGTATGGTCTGTTCAAGTTGTGCAGGGCGTATGTGCAGAGTCACGCCTCAAAAGGAATGAAGAAAATTTTGACTAAGGGTGATTTCGAGAAGATCACGATGATTAAACCGCCAGTTGAAATGCAGAATCGATTTGCTGTCATCGTAAAAAAAGTCGAGCGCCTAAAATCCCTCTACCTGCTAAACCTCACCGATCTGGAGACTCTTTATGCTGTAGTCAACCAGCAAGCGTTTAAAGGCGATCTGGATTTGTCACGCGTGGCAAGCGCAACAAAAAGCGCGGAAGTTGCGGAGAGAGAACGATGAAAAAATTAAAAGTCGAACTCAAACACTGCTACGGCATTCAGGCATTGGATTACGAATTTGATTTCAGCGCGGGAACTCCTACAAAACCAAAGGCGAAGGCTTACGCCATTTACGCACCCAATGGCTTGATGAAATCATCTTTTGCAAAAACGTTTGAGTTGCTCTCTAAAGGAGAAGCGCCAAAGGAAGAGCGTTACAACCGCACGTCAACTTACACAGTTGAGGCGGACGATGCGACTCTGCCAAAAGAGATGATTTACGTACTGAAATCGGAAATCGACATCAGCGCCGATAGCGCTGCTATTACCAATATTCTCGTCAATCCTGCGCACAAGGCGAGATACGATGCTCTGCTGGTGAATCTCGATAGACTGAAAGAAAAATTCATTGGGTCACTTCAAAAATCATCAAAAATAAGAAAGACTGATGTTGAGCAAAAAATTCTCGAAGACTGGGTTGAAACTGATTTTCCCTCTTGCATAGTCGCGATCAACTCGACCGCAATTGACGATGATTTAAGTCCTTACGAATACGCGACGATTTTCGACCCTAAAGCTATTGAAGTTCTAAAAAGTCAGGAATTCATAGCAAAGGCGGGCGAGTTCAACGAACGCTACCAAGAGCTGTTTAATCAGGCGGGAACGATTTACCAGAAAGGTGTTTTTAATCCAGCCAAGGCAGAAACATCATTTGCAGCACTAGACAAGCAAGGATTCTTTGCTGGCGGTCACCGCGTGCACCTACGAGGCGATCAAGTTTCCATCGACAAGGTGGAATTGGATCAGAAACTAAAAGTTATCCATGCGAACATTGACGGCGATGTAACGCTTAAAAAGCTCCGCGCTAGCCTCGCTAAAAACGCCCAAACTCAGGCTTTAACCGATCTCATTGAAACCCTTTCGACAGGTGAAGTTGAGTTGCTTCTTAAAAAACTCAAACCAGAAAATCAGGCGCAATTTCGCAAGGATCTCTGGGCCTTCTACATACAGAACAATACGGATGCAGCGGCCTATTTGGAGTCGTATTCCTCAAGCAAAGACGAACTTAAGCGCATCGAAGCCGACGCTACGCAGGCTGTTCCTAGATGGACGATGGCTGTCGATCTTTTCAATGATCGGTTTGTGGATATGCCATTTTCTCTTTCTGTTGCGAATCAAGCACAGGCAGCGCTTGGTACGGACAACGCCAAGCTCAAGTTTACCTTCCACGATGGCATCGACACTGTCGAATGGTCGCGAGCTGAAATTAAAACCCTAAGCCAAGGCGAAAAGCGTGCGCTCTATCTTTTAAATTTTATCTTTGAGGTTGAATCTCGAAAATTGGCAAACCAAGAAACGCTTTTCATCCTAGACGATGTTGCGGATTCCTTCGATTACAAGAACAAGCACGCCATCGTCCAATACTTAGACGACATCAGGAAAATAGAACATTTTCATCAAGTAATTTTGACCCACAATTTTGACTTTTTCAGAACGCTCTCTCATACCTTTGTTTCATACGACAGATGCCTCATGGCCAACAAGCGCGTGGGCTCGGTCACTCTTGAAAAAGCAGCTGGGATAAAAAATTATTTCATCGGAATATTGAAGGAAAAAATTGCTACTAATGACGTTATTCTTTGTGCAACCATTCCATTCACTCGAAACCTAATCGAATACACAAAAGGCGAACATGACGCTGACTACTTGAAGCTAACCAGCTTGCTGCACTGGAAAAAAGATACGGATCAAATCACCGTTGGAGGCTATCTAAGCATTTACAACGGTCTTTTTGGCACCATCCACCCCACGATCAACACACAGCCAGTAAAAGAACTCCTCTTCACAAAAGCGAATGAAATTTGTCAGAGCCATACACATAATGGTTTGAATTTAGAGGACAAAGTATTGCTTTCGATGGCAATACGCCTGCAAGCAGAAATCGTTATTACCCAAAAGATTAGAACGCTCAAAAACGATGCGAGTTACTGGTGCCTGTCGAATAGTCAATTTGGTAGTTTAATGAAGGAATTAGCATCCCTAGCCCCGACGGCGCAAGAGTTCCGCACCCTAGAAAAAGTGAGCATAACTGTCAGCTCAAATATTCATCTCAATTCATTCATGTATGAGCCAATCCTTGACCTTACGATTGAACACCTTATTAAGCTTTACGGCGAGGTTTGTAGCCTATCCAACATAACTGAAGGGCCTGCGTCGTGACGCACCTTCCGACCACTTTCGTCCGCTCCTCCGCCACCGAATACCTAACCTTTGTCGCCGCCACTGGCAACGCGCAAAGCAGCGTGGAAATGCGCTACGAGAATGAAAACCTCTGGCCTACGCAGAAGATGATGGCAATGCTCTATGACGTGTCGGTGCCAGCCGTCAGCCAACATTTGAAGCGCATCTATGCCGACAACAAGCTGGAGCGCGAGTCAACTGTTAAGCAGTACTTTATAGATAAAACGTCATCGGGCTCGGATGTAAGAAGCGCTGATAACCAGGCGTTTCTGCCATTAGCGATGCTTGAAGACGCCCTATAATAGGGCGTCTCCAGCCATTCAATCCACAGTAAAAAGCCGCGTAGCTACAACCGTACTCGACCAATGTGCCTCCGCATTGTCAGCCACTTGATAGCTCATGCCGGGCTTGAATACGAGGGTACCTTTCCTCTATTTCAATCACGCGCCGACCCTCAAGTACCATTTTTACCTCTCACCCATTTCGCCCCCCGCCCCTTTCCCGTAGAAGCGATCACGCCTTCCGCCTTCATCGATCGCAGCACCAACCGCACTGTATCGCGGCTAATGCCGGGGCAGTTTTCCTCAACATCAGAAATTGAAAACGGCACGTTGCGATTAAGTACATTTGCGCGGACACGATCGCCTTTCGCGCCTCGCCCACGCTCGATTTTGCCGACGCGCTCTTCAAACTCTTTGTACGCGCGAAGTAGCGCACCCCAGAAGTAGTTTAGCCACGGCATGGGGTCATGTTGGGCTTCGTGCCACGCCGCCGAGCTGCTTTCGAGTGTTTCGTAATAGCTCTCTTTTGATTCTTCAAAAATACGCTCCAAACTGATGTAGCGGCCAACCACATATTTAAAGTGATAAAGCAGCTGCAACGTAAGCAACCGCGCCATGCGGCCATTGCCGTCAGGAAAGGGATGAACACACAGGAAATCAAGTATCACCAATGGCACCAGCACCAGCGGGTCGGCGGCAGATTGATCGACAGCCTTGCGGTAGCGCGCCACTAAATCCTCCATTGCTATCGGTGTTAAGTGCGCTGCTACGGGGCGAAAGCGAATGCGCGACGTGCCATCGGGATGGCGTTCTACAATATCGTTGTTGGTTGCTTTCCAATGCCCGCCGGGCTGCGGCATATAGCGATACAGCACGCTATGTAATTGCGCTACAGTACCCACCGAAAATGGCATGTGCTCAGCGCTTTCATGAATCATCGTGAGCGCATCGCGATAACCTGCAACTTCTTGCTCGGATCGACTTTTAGGAACCGCATTTTTAAGCACCAATGACTTCAAGCGACTGGGCGTCACTATGACGCCTTCAAGCCGGTTCGAAGATTCCGTGGATTCCACAACGGCTACTTTGCGCAAATCACGGAGTGTTTCAGGCGACTGCGCAACGTAGAGCTGCTGCCTCCCGTGATGCTCCCCAAGTGCGCGCAAAGTAGCCACCTGTTTAGCGTTAAAGCGTAACCGTTCTAAATATAGCAAAGTTAATGAATGCATCGGAAGATTCCCAAACTTTAATGAGGTAATGTTAGCATAATAGGGGTAATTATTGCGATAAATACCCTTATAACTATTCAATTACCCCAATTAGCCCCATAATTTTGTCAGTCTCATCCCAGTAAAAGTGCTTTAAAACAACCTAAACCATGCTCCGAAACACCCTATAATAAGCCCTCTCTAAGCATTTTAAACTCCTAAAAACCATGACTATCGACATCGTAAACGCCCTAATCCAACCCGACGGCGCAAGCATTATGGCGCGGCAATTTTTTGCTGAGCATACTTTAAAGGCGAGCAAGGTTTCTATTGCCGTAGACGGTATTGGGAACATTGCGATGCCGGTGCCTAGCGCCACGGCTTTGCAATTGCGCGGCCTAGCTACGCAAGCTAAGTTTGGCAAAGGCGAAAAAACGGTGCTGAACAAAACCGTGCGCGATACCTTTGAAATTGCTGCTGCGAAATTGCAAATCAGCATTGACGACGCGGCCTTAGCGCGCATGATGGACGCCATGCGCGACGAGTTGGGATTGCCTGCAAACGCACGCTTGGTACCGCATTTGCACAATTTACTCGTGTATGAAGCGGGGCAATTTTTTAAGCCACATCAAGACTCTGAAAAACTGTCTGGCATGGTGGCATCCCTTATTATCGTGTTGCCATCCACCCATATCGGCGGGCATTTGGTGATTAAGCACGCCAAAGACCGGCATAGTTTTGAGAGTGAAAATTTGGATGCGCGTGATTTAAAATGCGTGGCGTTTTATGCCGATTGCGAGCACGAAATTACCAAAGTGTCGCAGGGTTATCGCATTGCATTGAGCTATAACTTGGTGCTGGAATCAGCGCCTAACTCGACGCAAGATTTAGCCTTGGCGGCAAATCCAGCGCTGCAGGCGGCGTTAAAAATGCATTTTTTCCCACGCGATAAATCAGCGGGCGATGGCAAACCAATTAAGCTTGCCTACTTTTTTGACCACAGCTATACCGAGCACAGCTTGCGTTGGAATTTGCTCAAAGGCACGGATAGCCAAAATGCGGCGGCGTTTTTAAGCGCCGCAAAAGCATTGGGGTTAACGCCGCATTTAGCGCTGGCCGATATTCATCAAACTTGGGACGCCGAAGAAGGCTACGGCGACGATGATGAGCCAGAACTGCGTGAGATGATCGAAGAAAATACCGAGCTTGCATTTTGGTTAGATGCGGACAACAAGACCCTGCCCTATAGAAAATGTTGGCTCGACGGATCGGAAATGTGCTGGACAAGTGAGGTTGAAGAAGGCGATTTAGTGGAATCAGAATATGAGGGCTACACCGGCAATGCGGGTGCTACGATGGACTACTGGTATCGCCGCGGTGCCATCGTGTTGTGGAAGCAAGCAGATGCGGTACCGATGAGTTTTACTCTTAACTTCACAGATTCTTGCGCTAAATTGGCGGCGCTGACTCAAGCGCCTGGTAACGAAAAGCAAGTAGCCAAAACCATTGCGCAAGCCGGTAAGCTCCTGCATAGAAAAGCGCAGGATACGGACATAGCCGCGCATCACAATCTGCTCATGCAGCTTGCAACATATATGCAAGACGACGCGCTTGCGACAACGCTGTTGATTGATTTTACCTGCGCCTCAATTGACGTGACGAGCGTCGCGCAACTCGCACAATTGCAATCACGCTATGGTGCTGCGTGGTGTATAAAATTGCTTAAGCCCCAAGCACCGCACAAGCCCCCGGCGCCATTGTTTTTTTACAGCGAACCAACGCACAGTGTGGATGTCCATGCGCTCACACGTGCTTTGCTCAAAGCGGATATTGATCCAAACCTAGCCGCAGTCATCCTAACGCATCACGTGGATACACTGATTAGCGTGGATACATATCGCGCTGAGCAGTCGCGCGTGAGTCAGGTGGCGGGTCTGCCCAAACGGATTGTAGCGCTTGAAAAAATGCTGTTTGCTTGTAGTGCGCTGGATGATAAAACTGTGAGTATAAAAACGATCGACCACATCATTGCACACCCGCTGCTCTATCCAGCTAGCGATCTGGTTGCGCCTATGACGGCGCTGCACAACATCGGTAGCGGCGATTGGCAAAAGGCGTTGAAACGGTTGCTTGATTTTACAGCAAGGGGCATCGATGCCGAGCTTGCAAAAGGCATTCGCCGAGACGGCGATTGGTCTATCGATGCAACGTCGCGCTGCAGCTGCAAAAACTGCGCTACGCTTATCGAGTTCGTAAAATCCAGCACGCAACCAATGAAGGTATGGCCGCTAAAGCAGGATGACCGCGAACACCTCATGTCTAAATTTCGTGCGGAGGGTTTACCACTACACTTTGAAGTGGTTAAAAAAGGCTCTCCACATCAACTGGTGATTTCGAAAGACCCGCAAATTTTTACGCAAGCTAAAATACGCTTTGCGCAAATTACTGATGCGCAGAAGCAAATAGCAGCGCTTTCTTAAGCAGTAAGATTGCTTGTAGACGCCCTATTATAGGCTGATCTTTACCCATATCTCTCGCCGCTGGACACCGGTATCTGTGTCGCATCCCGAAACACCCGATACATATTTGTGATGTCATCAAGGCGTTGCAAGC
>JAYUOW010000005.1:0-6964 GCA_043760555.1 Betaproteobacteria bacterium | reverse complement strand
GTATAGATTCTTCCGACGGTTCTGGCGGCACAAAACCTCCCTCAGCAAGAATTTTCTCAATATCGGGAATGATGCGTTCTAACAAGTGGCTGGCCCTGAAAGAGTCTCGGCAGCGGATGCGTACTTCTCGTTCTAAATTTTGGCACGGCTTACCAGCAACGCTAAACGCGATGGGTACAACGGTTTCAAACTTGTATAAATCAGCAATGTCGTACACAAACGACAGCGGCTTGCCACTGTGAATAAAGCCAATCGCTGGCGCGTAACCAGCGGCCAATATCGCAGCTTCAGTTACGCCATATAAACACGATGTGGCTGCCGATAAACAGCGATTAGGTATATCGCCAGCATCCCAATCTTTATGGTCGTAATTACGAGCTTTCCATTCCACACCGAACTGCGCTGCCAACACTTGATAGAGCGCCCTAACCCGTGCGCCTTCGATGCCACGCAACTGCTCTACGCTGCGGCGCTGCGGCGGTTCTTCACCGAAACGATATTTATACATAGCACGCACTACTTTAAGGCGTGCGTCGTTGTCCAGCGCTAATTTTGCTTGATACAAAAGCCTATCGGCGCGCGCCCCACCCGGTTGCCCTGCGGAATACAGACGCACGCCACCCTCGCCTACCCACACAATTAGCGTTCCGACGCGCGCAGCCAACGCGCATGCAGCATGTGTTATCCGCACGCCAGGCTCAAGCATTAAGCAAGCAACACCACCTACCGGTATGTGCGTGCGCACGCCATTTTTATCCACCGCCACAAACGCACCATCCAACACATCTAACTGGCAGCGCTCAACAAAAAGCACCGATAAACGCTCTTTAATGGGGATTGGCTTCAATGGCAGCAACATCAGTTAATCGCCCGCACGTTTTTTGACAAGCAGCAGACCACAACCAAACCCCTTAGCGTGACCTAAGCCAGTAAAAAGCACTTTTTTAAATAGCTCGACGTCGGTAATGCGCAAATCGCCAGAAAAATCAACAGTGCTAAATTGAATAGCTGATTCTTTGCTTTTTGGCTTGTTCGTTTTATTTTGCGTGTATGCATCGACACCGGCAGAAATAATCTCAAAGCCGTTACCAGCACCGCGCGTTTTCAACCACGCAAGGCAGGTTTCATGCACTAAGTCGTACAGCGGCAGCTTATTCTCACCTGCTGCTAATTGCTTCCACTGCGCATCATCACCTAGCCCGCGTTCGGCAAGCAGCATTTTTTTTGCGTGCATCACCACGTCATGTCGCTTTGATTTCCCGGATGCACTTTTTATGGCTACAACGGGGTTTGCGCACAGCTGAAACGCTAAGCATTGGTCTTCTGACAGCTGGGGCTGATAAGGCTGACTTTTAACCTCCCAGGCTGGGCTAGGTGTTACCGGTTGTCGTTCCGAAACCACGTAAAAGCGCGGTTCGTTATTTAGCTCATGGCGACGAAATATAAAATCACGTTTTTGGTCTTCTGCGCTCGGAAAGAAATTCCAAAGCCATTGATGCTCGCCATACTTTGCACGTGATCTTGCAAGCTCGTGCGCGGCATTGCGCAACTCTGCGTGGTTTGTTTGGTTCGGCGTAATTACACTAAAGTACATTTTTATTCCTTCGCCAGTATTGCAATATGTTCGCGACGATCAGCAAACTGCCAACCTTGGCGCGTTATCACTTGATCTTTACGAATTACGTTCAAATCACTTTGCACACCAATTGCATCAGCCGGAAAATCATCTCCCCACGCAATTTTTTGGACTTTGTGACGAGGCTCGTCAACCTTGAGACTTTTAGATTCCCACAGTAAATTTATCTTCAACAAATAGTCTGAAAACGCCCTATTTACGGCACTCTCCAGCTCTATACACGGATGCAATGGCACGGCAATTGGGCACGATTTACGTCCTAAATAGAGCACGTAAATCGTGCCCAATTGCCGTGCCATTGGGCACGATTTACGTCCTAAATAGAGCACGTACTTAGGTATTTTTAGCGCATTGGCTAGTGCAATTAACGAATAGCTAGCGCCAGCCTTTGCTTGTATAGCAATTAACGCCGCCGAATCTTGTCGATAATCACGGGTTGATAAAATGGTGTTCAACTCGTATTTGGGCAGGGATAACTCATCGCGCCTAGTGGCTTTAGGCCGCTTTTTTAAATCACTTCGGCTTGGTACTTGTGCCGTGTGATAGTCGCGCAAAAGTCGCCCTTGGCTCAATACACCCACAGCCATGCAGTAGCTAGCGCGTAGTGCCACTTGCGCAGCGTCGTCATCACGGTTAATACCGAGGGCTGCGCCGAGCAATCCCTGAATAGCAGATTGGCTCGGGTATTCGGCACTGGGTCGATATTCACCTACTGCCGTTTCTCCCCAAGATGCGAGCGGCGCGTGTAGTTGAAAAATAAGCGTTTCCATCATGCCTATTCCACAATAAATTTAGCTATTTCGGCTAAGGTGCCGGTGCCTGCTTCCACGTTAAGTTCTTTAGTCGTGTCGGAGCAATCGCCATACACAGCATTAAAGTTATCGCGGCGCTTAGTAATTTCTTTAATTGCAACGCCCAGCGTATCTTGGTCTTTTACAGGTTTCAAAAAGGCTTGCGCTAGAGTGCGCGGCTGTTGATCACCCTTCTCAGCCATCAAGTAGCCCGCATAAGCGCGTGAAGCAAAACTATTTTGCTTACCCGTGGGCGATACTTTTGCGACGGCGTGAAGCAATGCTTCTAAGGCTAGTTTGGTAAGCGCTGCGTCTCCGCCGAGGTTTTGCTGCAGTAGTTCGCGGTTGATGCAGATATAAAGATAAAACACGCCTGCCCCAAAGCCTGCTTCGCCTATGTGCGCTGCACCTTTGTCTTCTTCGCCATTATTAAGATCATCGACTGCGATAAAATAGTCGTCCTCGACCGCAGCTTTGTGCACGGTGATAGCGTGCGCCACCTGCACAGCTGCTTCGGTGTTGTATGCAGGTGAGGATGCAAGCATGCGCCCAAACATGGCGACGTCCACCGCAGTGTGTTGCTTGCGCAGCAGTTTCAACTCATCCTCTGTTGGTGCTTCGCCACCCTTGGCTAATTTTGCGACCAATTCATGAATGGCTGTCTCTTCTTCTGGCGTAAAGTGGATCAATTGCTCCACTTGAAGGTCTTCATTTTTGTCGGTTTTCGTTTTTAGTTTGCCAAACTGGCTCGCAATTAACTTCGCCCAATCTCGTGCATTTTTTTCGTTTGCACCACCTTTTAGCAGCGCCTGATAAACACCCACGCCCATTTCCTTAGTGCGCGTTCCAATATGGCCTTTAAGTGTTGTTTCGAAAATATCTGAAGTGCGCCAAGCGCGTTTTAAGCTTTGCGACGAAACACGTAACCGCGTGCAGTCACCTACCACCGCTGTTTTAGGCCGTCCGGTGTCGTCACGATTTAAATTAGAAGGTGGGTAGCTGGTTAGAACATGCAATTGGATAAAGCGAGACATAAAATTTCCTTTAGTAATTAAATAGTTTGGAAAATCAGAATTTAGATCGAAGTTTTGGTTGGCCAGCGATAGCTATAAGCCCATTTCTTTTTTGTAGTGTCGTTCCAGTAGAAAACGCTTTCTGCAAGCTGCAGAATATTTGCCTGATGGTCAATCATCGGTAAAACTCGACGTAAAGCTACATACAAGTCGTCGGTAGTGTCAACTTTCAAGATACTGCGAAAACGTAACTCAGACACCAGCGGTTTATCACCGCTCAATTCAGACATTTTCACGGAAAGTGGCAGCGCGTCCTGTTTTTCAACATGGGAAAGTAGGCCAGCGATGGCGGCTAATTTGTCGTTTTGCACAGCGTGGGTATCCGGTTTCCAAGCGTTGGTTGCAAGCATGTAGCGATAAAACTGTTGGTACGCATCGCTTAAGGAAACATCAGTAATCGTTGCACACCGCCGTAGTACGGCCCGCGTGGCTTTGTCGCCTTTAAAGCCTGGCCTATCTTGCAACCCCTGCCACCATGCCTCCAGCATTTTTCCAGTATGGCTTTCTGCCGAAAAGCTAATTCCTGTTTCCATCATTTTTCATCCTTAGAAAGTGGAGATGCGTCCGTTACTGCTGATTCGGTTGCAGTATTTGCTTTAACTTTTTTCGCTTTACCGCCTGATTTTGCAGTTTTTTCGGTCACCGGCAAACCCAAAATTGTTTTTATGGCGTTCCCGTTAAAATTTCGTTTTAGCCCGTTGTAAGCGCCCGCAATACGGCGTGGGTCTTGCTGCGCGATTGATCCCGCGCCAACAATGTCGATATCAAATAATCGAAGCGCAGTTTGCTTGAGTCGTGTCAGCCATGCTTCACTAAACGCAATTTCTGCTGCAGCATCATCATTTTTAATGCCCGCCAGTGATTGCGCGTGTGCCAACAATTGCTTGATCTGCTCATAAAAATAGCTTTCAGTTGCGTCCCAAAATGCTTTGTCCACAAAACTTAAATCGCCTCTTAAATCGCTATCACCAAACCAAGCTTGCTTTACTGCTTGACGCAAGTAATAAGCTGCTTGTTCCGACGCTTCAATTCGCGATTGCACAAAGGAAGCAAAGCTCTTTTTACTGTTAACACTAGCACCGTCGAGCTTATAGAGTGGAAAAGTGGTTTCATACCAACAGCGCGCTTTCATATTGTCCATGTCATAACCAAAAACCCATAAGCGAAGCGCGTACGATTTTTGACGATGCTCGCCCTGCGCGTAAGTAACTGCTGAAGCCGCTTGTACGTTCTTCTTGCTCTGTGTGCTGCCAATTGCCCAGCTCAACCAGTTTTTATAGCTAAAGCCGCCCGGTTGCGGATGCACTGGCAACCAGCCTTCCTTGGTTTCATAATATGGCGAAAAGGGATGTCGCCAAACCCCTTTGTAATTGAGCCCCTGTGGTTTGGTTATGTAAGACTGTATCAACTGCGGCGAAGGTCGCTTACACACATCGCAAATGCCCGCAAGTAGGCCGCTAAAGTCTAGCCGAATACGGCGTGGCATTGCCCAAAAAACGTGATGTGGATGTACCTGCATTGGCTGCGTTTCACCACCGGCCGTTTGAATTTTGCTAATTTCAGCTAACCACGGAAACGTGAAATATTTCGCCATCTTCTTTACGTCTCCGCTTTGCTCTAAAAACCGCGCTTGAGGCTTTACGTTCAACCAAAGGTCGTGCCACAAGCTGACAGTTGGCGTCGCAATCACCAATGTAGTGAGTGGTCCACCACCGCGAAGGCTGGTACGATGCCCTGCTCCGCCAGCAGGCGCATTGGTTTGCAGCGTAAATAGTGCCGTCGCCGCGCAATGCGGGCACATTGCTTTTATGATTTCACGCTTCACGAAGTGATCGGTATTTTTATCGATTGCCGAACTGCCCGCTGCGTCTATGAGAAGCGCATCAATGGTGCATGCCGCACCCTCAGTCAAACTAAAGTCCTGCATGAAGTGCGCCCCATCGCCATCGAATGCGAAAGCGTCGGATAGCGTTGCAAACCACGCTTGCAACGTTTCGGTGCTTGGTGGTGCTTCGAGCAAATCCTCCCAACCACTTTCATCACTAACGGGTGCGGCAGTTTGCAACAATCCAATCATCAACTGTGCCAAACCACCGTTAAAATCAGCGCGGTTTGCGGCAAACGCGACAATATCTGGCTCGGTAATTTGATACGGCGCTATCCAATCGATTTGACCGTTTTTACGACGGACGGGCAACCATTTTTCTTCGAGTAAGCTCATCTTATGCTCTATCATTCTATGCCCTCAAAAATTTAAAGACTATGCATACTTAATTTTTTGTGCTATTGTATCCGTGAGTGAGGCAACATGCAATGGGTTTGACGCTTCTTTACCTCCAAATCTTGATGCACAGCCCAGAAGCCTGTGTTGCGTAACTCCTCCAAAAAGTTGTGGCTCCACTCTATGTTCCCCTTCAATTGGGGATAAACCATATGCGTAGTCTTTCGCGTATTTTGCACAGTTATGTTCCTCAGTTCGCTGGGGATGTTTCATCAGCACTTGTTTCTCGCATTCGCAACCCGAAATCAGCGTCGTATAGCCAAGTCCTTGATTCGGCCGATTTACTGTTCTTTTCGTTTCCCGACATCAGCGCTTGCCCTTCCCACATACCATCGGCACGTTGTGATAGTGCCAGTAACACGCACCATTTACCTTCGCTCGGTAGCGTCTGCTTTAAAGATTTGTATGCAGTCTGCAGTTGCGGATCCAACGGCTCATCAACGACATTAATTAACCGCGCTGCAACCTTCACCATGCTGTACGCCCAAGCGCCATCCGCCCACTGTTGCAGACGCCCACCTACCCACTTTGCCAGCATAACTTCGTTAGTTTCCTCACCAAGCCGGGAAGGTGTTTTGGCATCACTCCACCAATCACCCACATCACCACGCTTATAGCCATTACCAATTTTCAACGTGTTTTGCTGCGCAGTACTCGCGTCGGCCATCTCCTTGCCGTCTGCACGTTCGGCGTTTTTGCTTAAAGCTGTTGGTAAAGAGGCAGTTTCTGAAAACACAGATTCTATTAACTCGCGAGCGTCGGCGGGCATGGTGAACTGCTTGTTTTGCAGCACCTTGGCGGTTAGCCATAGTTGCCCGTGGTGTTGGTAAACGTACTGACCTTTTTTAAACACAGCGCCGTACCAATCTGCTTTGGGTTCCGTAGTCCATACTGGCGCGAACACCCAAAGCACGGGCGGCGCGCGCCCGTCACACACACCCTCGCCTGTTAGGCGATTGCCTAACGCATCGCGCACGTGCCGCTGCAAACGGCCCGCACGTTGGAGCACCCGATCAATTGGCGCTAAATCGGTAATTAACACGTCAAAATCCACATCAAGCGATTGCTCGACCACCTGGGTGGCTATTAAAAGTTGGCCTGAACGATCAATGCTTGTGCTTTTATCACCAAAATTAATGAGCACAAGTTGCTCTTTGTTTAGCCGGTCTTGCACCGCAAATTT
>JAYUOW010000004.1:0-21319 GCA_043760555.1 Betaproteobacteria bacterium | reverse complement strand
AGCATCGCAACGAGGGCGCACGCAGAGCGCCCCTACAGGCACAGTGTCCATTTTATGATCGATAGTGGTTTAGTTGACGCTGGAAACGCCCTATTTTAGGACATCTACAGCTATCCTTTAACCGCGCAACGTCACTGTAGGGGCGCATTGCATGCGCCCTCGCGGCTTAAACTCGATTTAGAAAAATGCCTACAGCCGAATGATGATGCGGGATGGTGGTTCGCGGCGATTAATCATTTGCAAGCGGGGGAGCATTGCAACAAGGGCGCACGCAGAGCGCCCCTACAGGCACAGTGTCCATTTTATGGCCGATAGTGGTTTCGTTAAAGCTGAAAACGCCCTATTTTAGGCCATCTCAAGCCATCCTTTAACCGCGCAACGTCACTGTAGGGGCGCATTGCATGCGCCCTTGTTGCGTATTCGTGGCGGGAAAATAAATCTACAGCCGGTGGTGCTGCGTTTTAAACTGCACGACTCGTCAAGCCGTTACGCTGCTGATTTACGTTTGGCAGCCTTTACCGGTGCTGCTTTTTTAGCTTTTTGGCCAGCAGGTCGCCTCGCCGCGCGCGTTGGTTTTGCGGCGGGCTCGGCCGCCGCACTATCCACCCCAAAACTGCTTGCGGCTTGCTTTAACGCGCTCATTAATTGCTCACCCCACACGCTCGGGTTGGCCATTTTTGCGGCTTGTTGCAACAGGGTTTCGCCATCGGGTGCAACATCATTTGCGTCGCCACCACCCAACCCAAAATCAGCGGCTTTTTTCTGCGCTTTGTCGAGCATCGACAATTGAAATTCTAACGCCTTTACCGATGCATCGAGCACGCCCAAGCTAGTTTGCAGCCACGTGCGCACGGTTTCTAGCTCGCCAATTTTTTTAGTGATGGCTTCTTTATCTAGGGGGGAGAAAAACAAATTCTGAAACGGTAAACCGCCCGGGTTGGCCATTTTTGCAAACATATCGAAGTAGTTCGTTTTGTCAGAATCTGCCATTGCTATTCTCCTTAAACAACTTATTTTTTAACGGTGGCTTTCTCATATTTTGCAATAAAACCACGCACTTGCGGGTAAATAATTTCGCGATACTTTCTACCGCTAAATATACCGTAATGCCCCACACCCTGTGCGGTTAAATGATCTTTACGCGCTGTAGGCACGCCGGCACAAAGGTCATGCGCGGCTTGCGTTTGACCGCTACCGGAAATATCATCCAACTCACCTTCAATGGTGTGCAAGGCGGTGGTTTTAATGGCAGCAGGCTCAACTAATTTACCTGCCACAACCAAAGTGCCACGGGCTAAGCTTTGGTCTTGAAACACGCGCACAATGGTATCTAAATAATAATCTGCCGGTAAGTCCATCACGGCATTATATTCATCATAAAACTTGCGATGATGTTCAGCGCTTTCGCCGTCACCTTTTACTAAATCTTTATAGTAATCTTGGTGCGATTCAAGGTGCTTTTCTGGGTTCATCGCCACAAAACCTGCGAGCTGCAAAAAGCCTGGATACACCCGACGCATTGCGCCCGCATACTTCATCGGCACGCGTTGAATCACGTTTTGCTCAAACCAAACCAGTGGCCGCTTAGTCGCAAAATCATTCACTGAAGTTGGGCTGCGGCGCGTGTCGATTGGCCCGCCCATCATCGTCATGGTAAGCGGTGTTACTTGCTTTGCCTGCGCCATTAGCGATACGGCAGCCAGCACGGGTACTGTAGGTTGACACACTGAAATAATATGAATATTTTTACCGGCTTCATGCTGTAAATGGGTAATAAATTCGCACACATAAGCCACGTAATCATCGAAACTAAATTCGCCCGCGCTCAAGGGAATATCACGGGCGTCTTTCCAGTCGGTAATGTACACATCATGCTCGGGCAACATAGTGCGCACGGTATCGCGCAGAAGGGTTGCAAAATGGCCGGAAAGGGGCGCAAATACGAGCGCCTTGGGCTGATTTTTACCTGCCGCACCTTTATCAAAATGCAGCAAATTACAGAAAGATTTATTAAGGCTTACCACTTCAGTAATCGCAACTTCTTTATCTTTTACCATGACCGACGCAATGCCAAAATCGGGCCTGCCATAGCGCCCCGTCATGCGCAACATCAGGTCAATGCCCGCCACCATGTGCTTGCCTGCAGGCATGTAGTGCACGGGTGAAAACGGGCTAGACATAAGCTCGGAGCTTGCCTGCGCCATAAAACGCCAAGGTTCCATCACGGCGCGCTGTAATTCATGTACACGATAGAGCATTGGGGCACTTTCAAAAAATGAGGTTGTACGGACATTATTACTGCACTGCACCATTTTTGCACGGCTAAATTGCAAAATCGTCGTAAATTCGTGGTTTAAGGTTGTAAACGATGGCGGATTGATGGGTGGATGACTATGGAGGCGCGGTTTGCATGAAATTGGGATCGTAAAAACTTACACTGACGACGGTGTTTCCATCACGCCATCGGGTCGACGCGCAAAGCGTCCCTGCTCGCGAGGGTGCGTAGGGGCGGCGGCCTCCCACGGCCAGCCACCAAACTGAGTGCGCTGATAATCACTTACGGCCTGCTTAATTTCTGCCTGCGTATTCATCACAAACGGACCATACTGCGCTACACGCTCGCCAATTGGGCGGGCCTGCAGCAGCAAAAACTCCGCTTCAGTAGCGCCATTTTTAATCACCACATTAAGATTGCTTTTTAGCTCGATTGACGCATGGTGCAAAATGGCAGCGTCCGCAATTTCAATGCTGCTCCCCGCAAAAAAATAGAGCTTACGGCGTGTGTGGTTGCCTACAGCAGCGGGCAGCGTCCAAGCGGCACCCGCGCCCATGCGAATAGTCCAAATAGCCACGTCGGCATCCGCCTGCGACGCCCAAGAATCAGGCGGCGATTTTAGTGGCAATACCAGCGACTTGCGTGCATCGCAAACCGGCAAAGCACCAGCAATTACGGTGATCTCCGTGCGTTTTCCTTGCGCATCAATGGTTACATGACGCGGAATAGACTCAGACCACAACATCGTAAAATGCGGTGGCACCATTTTGTTTTTGGCAGGCAAATTCAGCCAAATTTGGAATAGCGCTAATGGGTTTGGCTTGGTTTGATTTAACAGCGGAAACATTTCGCAATGCACAATGCCGTGCCCAGCCGTAAGCCACTGCACATCATTATTGCCAAACCTAGCCGCAGCACCCAAAGAATCGGCATGATCGATTAAGCCTTGCCGCACAATCGTCACCGTTTCAAACCCCCGATGCGGATGCGCCGGAAAGCCCGGCACCGCCTCTCCGTGATACATACTAAAGCCATCTAAATTGCTAAAGTCCTGCCCAATTTGCCGCCCTGCGCGTGCAGCCTGCGGCACCGCCATGTTGGCGTCGCCTGCGGGATAAGCATCGTTGTGATGCACGCAAAATAAGAAGGGATCAATTACATCCCATTGAAAGCCGAGTGGTTTTAGGTCAATAATTGGCATGGTGAATGATGGTGAATGTACATCTGTAGATGCCCAAAAATAGGGCATCTACAGGCATTCTGTTAATAGGTTTTTAGGGTTTTTTCGGAAGCAATGGCGCATCCACGGCGCTTAAGAATTTTTCTAATTCCGCCCATGCGGCTGTACGGGAATTCAAGTTTCCGTCGGCTGTGCCACCGTAGTTTGAGGTGAATGACTTGCCCTCCCACGCGTAAGTTTCTGAAGGCGCACTGGGTCCCGTGCCCACTAAACGATGACCGGTGTTGGCATACACTTTTACGGTAAAGGCGTGGCGAAATTGCTTAAGTTTTAGCCGCGTCTCAATGCGCCGCGCCATCTCGCCGGACGGCCAAATGGTGTCGTCGTCAGTGCCTAAAATAAGCAACGGCGCAGCGATTTTTTCAACGGGAATCGTGGCAGCGTCAATCGCTTTTAAGGTGGCCGGGGTGCTCACCGCCAGCGCCGTTAAGTAATCTTTTGGCGCCCGCAAACCACCATTGATGGGAGGCACATAAGTAAGCGGTTTGCCGGCAACAGTCCAGCCGCTGGGGGCATCCGTAGCGCTCGCGCCCACCGCGCTCCACACATAAGCCGATGGCACATAGGCCACCACGCCCGCGATGTTTACGCCTTGACTTTTGGCATGCACGCCTGTCAACAACGCTGCCTCGCTACCGCGCGAGTCGCCCAGCACCACCACATTTTTAATGTTGGGCTGCGTACCTAACCAACGCGCCGCTTCAATAAAACCTTCAATGGGCACATTTGCCAATTTGCGCGACCCCGCCCAGCCATCGTGATAGCGCAGCCCTAAGCTTGTATAACCAAGCGTTGCCAACTGCGGCCCAATGTCGTCCGCCATGAGCAATTGCCCCTCGCTACCGCCGAGCAACAGCACAGCGGTGGCGCGTTTAGAATTGGTAGTGGCAGTAGAAGTTGCGACGGGTTCGGGTTCGTATAGGCGCGCGGGCAGGTTTGCGACGGTGATAATGTCGTTGCTAACTTTATTTTGCGCAAATACGTCGGCGTAAATGGCTGCAGAAAGCCATATAAATGCTACTGTTGCAAGGGTAATCTTGTGGTTTTTCATATTGTTAAAAAATCATTTTAAAGTGGTTGTTGTTTCGGTTTTGGGTGCAGTATCCAACCCAAGGTTTCTTGCCTTAAGTGTCTTGCTTTTAGCCAATAACCGCCTTATTATGTACAAATTAAATGTACATAAAGTAGAATTCGATGACTACCTCTATTGCTCAAACACGCCAACAACTCTCGGCCATTATCGAAGCGGCGCAAGTCGCACCGCAGATAATTACGCGCCACAATGCGCCCGTCGCCGTGCTAGTGTCACCAGAGTATTTTAACGCTTGCACACCGATAGTCGCGACCGCCAACGCGTATTTTTACGACCGTCTCCAGCAGCTTCGTGCGCTGCACGGCCCAAGTGACGACACCGGGTTGGAAGTAAACAGTAAAACCAAAGCGGCGTGGCAGCGCAAAAATCCGTTTGTTGGTAAGTAGGATTTAATGTGGTGATGGTTGTGAAAAAATCAAAGCCGAAGTTTGGCGGTGCCGACGACAAAGCCAAGCGTGAAGCGAGTGCTAAAATCAACGTCAAAACCAGCGCGGCACCTATAATTTACTTGATTGATACCAACGTAATTAGCGAATTTGTAAAAGCGAATCCTAACGCCGCGGTAATGCGTTGGCTGCAAACGGTAGAACTGCTCACCATTAGCGCGGTGACCATAGAAGAAGCGTACTTTGGACTAAGCTGCCAACCCAACGCAGCAAAGTTAGACTTATTGAATGCAATAGTCGGTAGCCTTCACGCCGTGTACGCAATCACCCCTGCCATCGCGCAACGCGCCGGTATGTTACGCGGCCAGTTGCAAGCGCAAGGCATCGTGCGCCACCCGCCAGACATGCTAATAGCGGCCACCGCAATAGAGCACCAACTCACCATCGCCACAAGAAACGTGCGTGATTTTGCCGGATGCGGGGTGCCGGTGGTGAATCCGTTTGCGTAGTGTCAAGCACTGGCAAGTAGTGTCAAGTAGTGTCAAGGCCAACAATACGTGTTCATGCTATCATGCGGCATGAAATTTAAGAGGAGCAAAAATGCTAACTGAGCAATCAAGAATACAGACAAAAGTGGTGGGCAGTAGCGGACAAATTTCGTTAGGAAAGCAATACGCTGGCCAGCAAGTGATGATTGAAGAAATAGAACCGGGTGAGTGGCGCATTCAAACCGCCATCACCATTCCCACAAGCCAAGCGTGGGTGCATCACAAAGCTGTGCAAGCGCAAGTAGCGCAAGGGCTTAAATGGGCAAAATCCACACCGCCAAAGGCCACAGATTTGACCAAGCTGACTAAAAAGTTAGGGTTGGGCGATGCCGCAAAGTAGCGCTAAAGTCCTCTTAGACATTAACAACCCGCTATTTCTTGAAGCGCTATTTTTGCTAGAAAAAAACGACAAAATTCAGCTATTAAAACAATTTGAAAAAATTACCCGTTTAACGTGGGATCAAGTGCTTCGTGACCCCGAACTTAAATGGGAAAAAATTAGCCCGGTTCCGATGAGTTTAAACAAATTCATTACCGACGATAAATCCGCCATCTATTCCATTCGGCTATCGCAATCAAAGCGGGCGGTGGTGATGCGCGAGGGTAATTTTATGCGGTTTTTAGCGTTGCCAAGTGACCATGATGCGACGTACCAATAGTGCTTAGCAGTGCATGAAGATGCCCTGAAATAGGGCACCTACAGTATGTTATGGTGTAATGAGTGACACCGTAGGAAAGTACTGCGCATAGCGCCGCGCATCACGGGTAACGATGGCGCAACCCAGCACAGCCGCGTGCCACCGTGCTTTTTGTATTGCGCAAAAGCCTTTCCCGCTAAAAATAGTGCGGGGCGCGGAGTTTCAAGCACGCTTAAGTCAAGCTGTAACACCGCAGCATCAAGATCTTAAGCAACGTTTGCATAGCGATGAAACGCATGGGTAAGTTCAGGGTACACGATGCTGTTAATGGCAAGCTTGTGCAGTTGCGATTGTGCGCGTAGTTGCGTAATGAACCAATCTGCCCATTGTGGATCGTCTTCCCAAATGTCGGCTAACACATTGGTGTCAATAAGCAGCATGGAATATCGTCAGAGCCAATTTAGTCGTCACTGCGCAGAAACGCCATCAGCGTATCGGTGCGCCACTTAATGGTAGCAATACCGCGTGCGGCCTCGAACCGATCCTGCCTTTTGCTTTTGGGTTTAGCTAATTCTTTAAGCGCTGGTCGCAGCACCAGATCACCCGCGTCGTTCACCGCGAAAGCCACCGGCACCCCCGCATCAAGCCGCAATGCGTCTCTGACGTCTTTAGGAATAGTCGCTTGCCCCTTTGAGGTGAGCGTTGTGTGCATGGTTGCTCCAAAAGTGTTACTCATAAAGTGACAGTAACACATCAGTTTGCGGTATTTGGGGCAAGCAATCACGCAGAGATGCGATGCGTTCGCGTGCCGTGCCAATTAACTTATAGCGTATGTACTAGAGACGCCCTATTTTCGGACATCTTCAACGATGTAGCCTTCAATAATGAAACCGACACGCCACCACGTAGAAAGCCTTGTCTTCCGGTAAATACACCAGCCTGTGCTCACGCGTGATGCGGCGTGACCCAAAGCCAGTTAAGTTTCCCGTCAACGGTTCTGGCTTGCCTGTTCCAGTGAAAGGGTGTCGCCTAGATTCCTCAATTAAATCATTGATTTCCGCAGCCATTTTTGTATCCGTTTTTTGCCAATACAAGTAGTCGTTCCACGCGTGATCCGTCCACGCCACGGCGGTAATTTTGGCTTGCTTTTTATTAGCGATTTTTTTGGCGTTCATGGTCGCGGTGTAGCTTTACCCGCTTTCACCTGCGCAACTGACTCCATCAACCGCTCCGCATTTTTAGGCGAGCTCAACAAATAGAGCGTTTCCTCGATGCTGTTGTAATCAGTCAATGAAAGCATCACCACATGCTCCCCATTTACCCGCGTGATCACCGTGGGCGCATGTTCATGGCACACGTTATCCATCGTGGTTTTTAAGCTGGCGCGGGCTTCGCTGAAGGTGAGAACGTTCATGATTTAAAGCTCGGTTGAAGTTGGAAAGTAAGCACCGCAATCGTTGGTACGTACAGTATTGTACTGTATATTGTACAAAAATGAAGTTATGGTTCTACGCAAACGTAGTGCCGCAGAGTGGGCAATGTCTCACCGACACACAGTCGGTGCGTAAAGACTACCAACATTACATCTATGCACTGATGGTGGGCAGCGTAGTTGGCAAATGAAGCGTTGCCCACCCTATGAGAATGGTGCAAAGGGGCTGAAGACGCCCTATTTTCGGGTGTCTTCAGCCATTTAATTTGCCAATTCAAGCAATTCAAGCTTCGGTAGCGCTTGCACAATTTTCATGGTTTCAAGGCTTACGGTGATTACGCGTTGAAATAGTTTTAAAGGGTAAGCAGCATCTTGCATGGTCTCGATTGCCCAGCAATTGGCGTCGTTAACTATGCCGCTATCTTTGTGGGTGGTTATAGCTTGGCGTTCCATCACCCATTCAAGGGCTGGTTTGCCGTTGACGATGTAGTCGTACGCCTTAAGCGGAATGTTGGCGATGGTTATTTTATGGTTGTACACCACGCGGGTTTTGTCGGCTTTAACGGCAAATTTCATTTGGGTAACCCGAAAATCGGCGGCGTCAAATTTTTGCATGTCGGTGGTGGATATTGGCTTGCCCGCGCTGGTTTCAAACGATACCGCATAGGGTTCCACGGTTTCATAACCCAAATGCAAGCCGGCCAATTGTCGGCCTGCAGAGCTAAAGGCTTCAAAATCCTTGTAGGTGCGCACGCAGGGAATGCGGGGTAATTCTTTGCTTAAATTATCGGCATAGCGGGTTTTATATTCAGGTGAATGCAATAGGCCGTAGATGTAGTAAAACAGGGCTTCTTTGGTGATATTGGCAGCGCCCTTATTGCTGTTGTAGGCATCAATAAAATGTTGCAAACTTGCGTCGGAAATGTGGTGGCTCAAAAGTGGCTACGCTGCCTATCGATGCGACCACCTATAATCAAAATTAAATTGCCTAAAACAATTGACATAGAATTACTTTTTAACTGACAACAGATTTTAATTGTGTAATTTTAATTAGTTGACAATTTTATAAACAGTGATTACGATGAGAGGGTGAAATTTAAAATCGCTTACGTGGAGACGGTATGAAGATCAACTTCTGGCAAAAATCGCAAATCGCAAATCGCAAATCGCAAAACTCAACTTTAAACTGCTGTTCTAAATATCTAAATTTACGATCCACAGTCGTCAAAACAGTATTGGCTGCGTTAGCTTCGTTTACGTTACAGCTATCGCCATCGGCAATTGCATTGCAGCTGGGAGAAATCGCAAAAATCGCCAGGGTAGGCGCACCTATCACGAATGAGCAAGGTGCCATTCGTTACATTGTATTGTTAGATGATGGCAGCAAAGTTGATACTGAAAAGCCCGCGCCGCGTACAGTGGATAAGGTGGCAGTAGATGCAACAGTAGAGGCAATCAAACGTGCAACCGCCGAATTTGTCGCTGACGTGGCGCGGGCATCGGGCGCAAAAGTGTTACGAACCACAGCCTTCATTGCACCTACATTCGTAGCGTATTTAGATGAAAAGCAAGTAAAGCAACTTGCAGCGGATAAGCGCGTGCTACGGCTCGAACAGGACACTTACGTGCAAACTTCAAATGTTTGGAACGATGCAGTTGTAGGCGGGCAAACGCAGTCTTGGGGTGTGCAGGCGATGGGTTTGAGCAATCCGAGTCCAAGTAATGGACTGGCAAGAGTTTATGTGATTGACTCTGGTGCGGTATCCCATGCAGATTTGCCAGGACTAAATTCATGGACAGCTGCGAACTTTAGCATTCCGGCAACGCCGTGCTGGGATCACGCAACCCACGTGGCCGGTATTATTGGTGCTGCTAATAATGGCAGTGGTGTCGTCGGAATGCTGCCCGGAGCAACGATTCGAAGCGTAAGCATAAATGACTTTGTAGATAATCCATCTGCACCAACGTGCTCTGGTGTTGGGTCAACCAGTTCCGTGGTCTGGGCTTTGGAAGCGGTGAAATTCAATGATCTTCAAGATCCGAGAGTTGTCATCGTAAATATGTCGCTGAACCAATCAAATTCATTCGATAAGGCAGGCATGATTGCATATTTCATGCAATCACTCGCGAAGCCATCTTGGAAGGTTTTTCAGCATCCCCAAAATGGCCAAGTGTTTGTGGCATATTTCCCTGGCGCACTCATCGTACAGTCGGCAGGTAACTTCAATGAAAATGCTTGTGGCTACGCCTACAACGACACAAACACTAACGATGGGATATTAGTCGTGGGCGGGTTAGATGAAAACGGAAATCAAGCCCAACCCATCGTCAGTAATACAGGTGGTTTCGAGACCACAGTGACTTCGGGGCCTTCAGCGGGATTAGTCGGCAAACAACCTGGATCGAACCATAACTTGAACGGCGGCTCATGCGTAGAGCTTTGGGCGCCAAGCCAAAGAATTAGGTCACTTTGGCGAAACAACGGCACGGAAGTTTTGTCTGGCACCTCAATGGCTGCGCCCCATGTTGCGGGTTTAGCTGCGCGTTTATACGAAGCTAATCCTAACGGTTTGGATACGCCCGCAAAATTAGAGCAGGCGGTACGTCAGCAAATGATTACAATTGGTGGTTCCAACTTGCCAATGGCGCGATTCGGTGGATCGGTAAATGCAGCCGCATCGATCGATATTCAGGTAGCTACAAACTTTATGCCATCACCGTTTGATCCGCCTCCTCCGCCTAGCGCTTTTTGGCGTCGCGCATCCCACGGCGCTTTAAATTTCTCTGGCTCTCTCGGTGGCAATCCAAACGGACTTCTCAGCTTCACAGTTGGGACTGTTGGAGCGGCATATTGTGATTACAATATTATTAATTCCAGCAACAGTGTAGTTCTGCAAAGCCAAAATCTCGGAAGCTTATCAGCAAATAAATTGTTTATGGCAACGGACTTTGGGTTCTTATCGTCTCCGCCGTCGTCGACATTTCGCACCGTGGTGGTTTATTGCCGTTCGCCTTTTAATGTCGTAACGAGCGCGGCCGCCAGCGGAATGGTGCAGCAGTAGGCAACCAATTCTTGATTTGGCTCTTTGAAGTCATTAGTGTTCGTTGCGCACTGCCCGTAAATCGAGCCCGCACGCTTTAGACTTCATCGGGCCGAAGCAAGAGCTAAGTGCCAACAGAGTTTTTTAAACCGAGCGTTACAACGCCCCTTTGGCGCTCGGATACTTGCCGCATCAAAATTGAAGAAAGTTGGTTGTTTAGTAAGTAAGCCGTTTACGCAATGTACAGCTGGACAAAGCGTTATCTGAACGCTTACCCGCAAAATTCGTCAGAGGAGCATTAAAATGAATAGCTATTTGAAAACACTTTTGCCTTTAGTTGGCGGCGTTGCCCTGATAGCTTTCGCAGGAAACGCGCACGCGTTCGTCATGTTGCCCCAAAAACCTACCTCGGCAGATCAACTTCAGTTGGTGACCATTCGCGGTGCGTGCTTTACTGATTTTAATCCGTCGGGCGTTAATCCCTATAACGTAGCGATGAAGAATCAACACATCACCATCACGTTTAACAAAGCGCAAAGCTATGTGCCGAGGGATTCAATAGTGCCCGTCCCACTGTCGCCGACCCGACTCCGTTTCATCGATGTGGGAAAGTTACCAGCAGGTCAATACACCTGGAGCGTTGAAGATGAAAATCCGATTCCCGGTTGCGCCGAAAAAAATACTAACGGCGCGGTGCCTAAAAATCAGTCGCTCACGGTAACGGATGCGCGCGCCGTGAAGGCAGCCCCTTATCCCTTAGTCGATGTTTCTGGCCATTGGTGGAGCCCCGATAATCCTGGTGCTGCGCTATTTCTATGGCATGACGAAAAAGACAGAACTTTGGGCGCATGGTTAACTTATGATAATAGCGGCGCGGCAAAATGGTATGTGTTTGAACCAAAATGGACCGGTTTTGAAGGTACGCTGGGAGATAATTTGTACGAAGCCGCGCGCGTAGCTGGCAATGCACTTCCGGCTCAGGGCAAAACTGAACTCAAACTTGTCGGTAAAGCGGGTTTTACGTTAGAGGGCGAATACTTTCCCGCCAATCCACCAAGCGTCTCAGTATTTAACACTGGCCAACGGCTAATTTTTGGCTATCAGTTTATGAATGAGGCTCTTACCAAAATCGTGATGCAGCGCTATCCGGCAGTGCCTCAGCGTTGATCTGAAAGTATATTTTGCCCACCCACGCTTCCCATAGCCAAACGGTACTGTACAAATCCTTGTAACGCGGTTCATGCTGAAAGCAAAGCTGCGCCAAATGTTCAAAATGATCGGCTTTTTCACGTTCAGTTTTGGCCGTGGTGCGAAAGTGGGTGAGAACGTCGTTTAAGGTGCGCATGGGTAGAGGTTTGCTGGTTAATTTAGGTTTTGAGTTTAACAGGTGATGCGGTGTTGGCGCGGGAGTACAATCCGGACAACTGATGTCAGGGCGGCCTCTTGCCAGGCGACCAAATCCCACTGATGCAGATGCCGCACCGGGCGAGTGGTGCGGCATGTTTTATGGTGCGATGCAATGGCATACTATTGGTAACCGATTGTTGGGGAAAGCCTCTTGCCGGGCGTCCAGTAACCACTAACACGGATGCCGCACTGGGCAAGTGGTGCGGCATGTTTTATTTAAAAATGGGCTGAGTGATTTTGCGATGCTCAACAGAAAAAATCATGGAAATGAGCCAAACTGCTAAATTTGAAAATCCAAGCCAAAATTATTCCCATGCCGATGTGTTTGGTGAAGTGAATTTGGCTGAATTTAGAGCGGCCGAAGCGGCGGAATATTTGGAAGTGTCGATGGCTACATTTCGCAGATTTGTGCAGAGTGGGAAGGTAGCACCTGCACGTGTGGTGGGGCGCAATCAGTTTTTTGCGGCGGCGGCGTTGAAAGCGCTGAAAACGTCTAGGCGCGTGCGGCGGGAAGCGAAAAGTGGTTGAGGCGCGACAAAAGTCCGCGTTTGCGCGCTGGAGCAGAGCATGAAATGCCCCTGTTGCGGTGCAGCGGAGTTGGTGGCCGACACGCGAAACGTGTCCATTGTTGTTGATGGTGCGCCGGTGGTGATACCGGACATGACGGGCGATTATTGCCCAGCGTGCGGCGAGGTAATTTTGAATCGCGCGCAGGGTGATCGCTATAGCGCATTGCTTGGACAATCCGCAGATTTTTTCGCCAAGCGGGGTGTGTTGGGTAGTAAACAACAGGCTGATAAGGCATGGGCGAAAGTATCAGGTTGCGCATCAGTGGCTGGGGATGAGGTTTAAATTTTATCTGGAGATGCTCTATTTTAGGGCATCTCCGAGGCATTGTCCTGAAGTTTTTATCCTAGTCTTGACATACCGAAGGCGATATTTATCTGTTCCGTTTGAATATTTACAACGGAATTTTACCGCGAGGGCGCATGCAATGCGCCCCTACAGTGGTGGCGGTGCCTTACACGCACACCGGATTTGTGCTGGCGCTTATTGAATCTGGAATCTGTTATCGTTTAGCTATTGAAACTTCGGCTAAAACCATATGAACGATTTCCCCATTGAGCGCGGTTTGCGCACTGACTTTTATCCTGAAATGTTGGCTTATGACCAAGGCACTATTGCTTTGGATGGCCTGCATACGATGTATTACGAGCAAAGCGGTAATCCTGATGGCGTGCCGGTGCTGTTTTTGCATGGTGGGCCGGGGTCGGGGGCGTCGCCGATTCATCGGCAGTTTTTTGACCCCAACTTTTACCGCATTGTTATTTTTGATCAGCGCGGCGCGGGGCGGTCAACACCGTTGGGGGAGTTGGTGGACAACACCACGCCGCATCTCATTGCGGATATTGAGCGGTTGCGCACCTTGCTAAAAATCGAGCGCTGGGCGGTGTTTGGCGGGTCTTGGGGTTCTACGTTGGCACTGGCCTACGCCGAGCATCACCCTGCCCGCGTTTCGGCGTTGGTGATACGCGGTATATTTTTATGTCGTGAGTCTGAGATTGAATGGTTTTTGTGGGGTTTGCGGCATATTTATCCGGAGCCTTGGCGCAAGTTTGTGGGCGTGTTAGACGAGGCTGATCGCGCATCATACAAAACTATCTTACTCGCCTACTATGCCAAGCTCACGCACGCGGATACCGCTGTGCGTATGCCCGCTGCGCGGGTGTGGAGCGCATATGAGGGCAGTTGCTCGGCCTTAATTCCTAGCGCAAGTTTGGTGGCGGGCTTTGCATCAGACCGCGTGGCAGCGGGTTTGGCGCGGATTGAGGCGCATTATTTTATGAATGATATATTTTTGCCGACTAATTTTTTGCTGGATAACTTGAACAAAATTCGGCATATTCCTTGCACCATTGTGCAGGGTAGGTATGACGTGGTGTGTCCAATTATTTCGGCTGATGAGTTGGCGCGGGCGTGGCCGGAGGCGGAGTATCACATCATCAATGACGCTGGGCATTCGGCGTTTGAGCCGGGGACAAGGGCTAGGTTGATAGCTACGATGGAGAAGTTGAAGGGGAGGTTGGGGTAGGGGTTATTTTGCTCGCATTGTGCAGGTGCGGGCAGCCCCCTCTCTCTCGGCTGGCCGTCCCGCGAGGGGAGAGAGGAGGCAGGTCGGATTTGCGGCGGAGTTTTATCGGTTCGGCGGAGTTCGTTCGGCTGCTGCAATTTGGTAGCTTTAATTTGCAGCGTTGACGCCCAAACTTGGCACGGTCAGGCTCCTCTCGCCCCTCGAGGGAGAGAGGCTGGGAGAGAGGGGGAGGCTTTAAATCTCCGCGCCCTCGATAAACCCTATCGCTTCAACAACCCCGTAACATCCTGCGCATAGCCTTCAAGTTGCGCTGCTAATTTTGCTTTTTGCTTCGGCGAAGCGTTGTTTACGAGCCACACGTTTAGCGCGATATTTTGTTTTTCTTCTTCGGCTATCAAGGTTTGATATGTTGGTGTGCGATTGGTTTCTGGCTTGGTGATTCTCGCCTTTAGCGTGGCGCTGATCACTGCCGGGTCTTTGCTGTGCTCTCTTAGTAATTTTAAAAATGCCGCTTGGCCGCGCAGGCTTTGTTCTTGGCGCGCCTCGTCTAGTAGTGGCCAGCTTGACACCACTTCGGTAATTTTGGCGCGTTGCTCATCAGACGCTTTGCCGAAATTCTCTTCAAAATTTTCTAGGTATTTTTCGAGTTTGCGCTTTTTGCGATCGTCAATCGTGCGGGTGATTTCTTTGGCGCGTTTGGTGTTGTCTTTTGCTAATTTGCGTTCTAAATAATCTATTTGCGCAGGTGTAAGTTGCGCTACAAATTCGGTAATGTCAGGCATCAAAAAATCAACCGCGCGGATGAAGGACGCTTTAATTTCGCCGCTTACCGCATTCACTTCAGCAGCGGTAATTTGCCCGTTTAGTTGCTCTTTACTTTGGAGTAAAAGCTTTTTGTAAATAGGCAATTCGTTTTCACGATGCCATTCAACCAGCTTGATCCAACGCGGGCTTAGCCATGCTTTTTGAGCGCTGGAAAGGTCCACGAAATCATCTAAATAATAGTTTAAAACTACGGATGCATTGTTGTAAGCCAAGCGGGTGGCGGTGCAGGCGTTTAGGGTGAAAATTAGGGTGACGACGGTGAGCCAGAGAGTGATTTTATTGCGCATAATTTTTGGCTTGTGAATTAGAAAGTTTTGATTATGCTTGGGTTGGATTAGGGGAAGCTTAGGTGTTGTATTTTTGCGGGTAACCCAGTGCGGGTTTTTAGCGTTAAAACAACGTGCTGAATTCAAAATCTAGCTCACTTAAGCTCCTCTCTCCCCTCGAGGGAGAGAGGCTGGGAGAGAGGGGGCAGGTCGCGCAACCGTGATACCAAAAAAGCAACCGCCTACCGCCAAGATAACCCCTTACGGCCAGCAAAACACCGCCTAAGACTTAAGCAACCCCGTAACATCCTGCGCATAGCCCTCAACTTGCGCGATCACTTTCGCTTTTTGCTTTGGCGATGCGTTGTTAATTAACCATGCGGTCAAGTCCGCTACTTGCCACGCCTGCTCTTGCACTACCAGCTGATACGCGGGGGTGCGTTTGGCTTCTATGTCTTGCACTAGGCTGCGGATGGTTTCGGTGACTACTTTGGCGTCTTGCGCGTGGTTGCGGAGCATTTTTAGGGTTTCTGCTTGCACACGTTTACGATCTTCTAGGCGGAGTTCGTCGTAGGGAGCTAGGGCGGATATTACTTCGGTAATTTTGGTCGTTTGGGCGGGGGTAAGCTTGCCAAATTGGTCTTCATAACGTTCGATGTAACGGTTTAGCCGATCCTTTTTTCGTTTCTCGATCGGCCTTGCCATTTCTTTGGCTATTTTGGCGTTGTCTTTGTTGTATTTGGCTTCTAAAAAATTAACTTGTGCAGGGCTTAGCATGGCGACAAAGCTTGCCATGTCGGCTACAAAAAATTCGGTGGTGCGGCTTGCGGTGGCGCGGCCTTCTAGGTACAGGGCGTTAATATCTTTGCCGCTGATTTCGGTGGCAATTTTTTCCTTGCTTTGTAGTAATAACTTTTTGTAAATGGGCAATTCGTTTTCACGGTGCCATTCAACAAGTTTTTTCCAGCGTGGGTTTAGCCAGGTTTCTTGCTCACTCGTTAAATCAAAATAATCATCTAAAAAATAATTGAGCACAGTGGGCGCATTGTTATACGCCAACCGTGCGACGCTGCACGCGCCTAGGGTTAATACTGTCGCTATGGCGAAGAACCACAGCCATAGAGGCTTTACGCGGTGCAGGGTGTTTTTCATTTACCGCTACACACCTAACAATTGCACTTCAAAACACAAAGTGGAATTAGGTGGAATATCACGGCCAGCGCCCCTCGCACCATAGCCTAAATCCGGTGGCAAAATAAGTACGCGGGTGCCGCCTACTTGCATGCCGGCTACACCTTCGTCCCAGCCGCGAATCACTCTGCCGCCGCCCAATGGAAAGTTAAATGGCTGACCACGGTCAACGGATGAATCGAACTTTGTGCCTTTCACGCCGCTGTTATATAGCCAGCCGGTGTAATGCACCGATACGTTTTGGCCTGCGGTTGCGGTGGCACCAGTGCCTTCTACGGTGTCTTCATATTGCAAACCAGATGCGGTTGTAGTCATGATATTTTCTCAGCTTTAGTGGTTGATAAAAAAATTATAATTTAGTATTTAGAGCTTGCACCATCGACACCAACATGCCCGCCGTGGCACCCCAAATATAACGCTGCTCGTATGGTATCGCATGGTAGCTGCGCATGCGGCCTTTATACATTTTAGCTTCGCGTTTATGGTTGTTGGTGTCGAGCAAAAACGCCAGCGGTACTTCAAAACATTCGGCCACTTCAAACGGGTCGGGCGTGTAGGTCACTGGCGGTTCTATCCAGCCAATAATGGGCGTTACGCAATAACCGGTGCCGGTGATGTAGTCCGGTAGCTGGCCTAGCAGTTCTACCTTTTCAATATCCACACCGGTTTCTTCTGCCGTTTCACGTAGCGCTGTGGCAATGGCATTGATGTCTTCCGGGTCACGCCTGCCACCGGGAAAGCTAATTTGCCCTGCGTGGTCGTGCAGGTGCGCGGTGCGCTGGGTGAACAACACCGTGGCACCTGCAGCGTGGTTTATGACCAGCACCAGCACTGCAGCAGGGCGCAGGGGTTCGGTAAGGCTGTCTGGGTGTTCGGTGTCGATATCGTCGTGCTCGTCGGCACGCGCATTTACATGGGCGATTGCGTGGGCGCGGGCGATGGCGGCATCGCCTGTAATCGGGAGTGCGTGGGCACCGGCTAGCAAGCGTTGTAGTTCTGCTTTGGTCATTAGGCTAATATTGTCAATGTTTCGATCCATCTATTTTATCCTGAGGTTACTATGATTTTTTATGACTATTTTCGATCTTCCGCAGGTTATCGTGTGCGGATTGCTTTAAATCTTAAAAACATCTCTGTAGAACGTCGCACCGTTAGCCTAATAAATAACGCCAATCACCACCCTGACTACATGGCGCTAAACCCGCAAGGCTTTGTGCCATTGCTTATAGATGGCGACGGCGCAGATAAGTTTCAACTCTCGCAGTCGATGGCGATTATTGAATATTTGGATGAACGTTTTGCGACACCGGCGCTGCTGCCTACTTCAGTACAAGGCCGCGCCACTGCCCGTGCGTTGGCACTTATGTTGGCGTGCGATGTGCATCCGCTAAACAATAAACGCATTCTGGATTATTTATCCGCGCCCCTAAATTTGGATAAAGACCAAAAAGCCGCGTGGACTAATAAATGGATAAGCGACGGCTTGCGCGCCTTTGAAGCGCAGTTGGCCAGCCTGCCGGTTCAGCCTTATTGCTTGGGTGATGCACCCGGTATTGCTGATATTTTTTTAATCCCGCAAATTGCTAGCGCACAGCGGTTTAGCGTTGATTTAAATCCCTACCCGCGTTGTGTGGCCGTATTCACGCATGCGATGCAGCATCCCGCGTTTGATGCAGCGCAACCGATGAAGCAGACCGACGCAATTTAATTGGAACTTTATTAGCTCGCCACGGTAATACCATTAACTCATGGGGAACCGACCGCGCGTAATGGATTTAAAACAAGAACAACAACTGCTGCGTGGCATGCGCGCGGGCGATGAAACGGCCTTTAATGCGCTATACACGGCGCATTCCAGCCATTTGTATCGGTTTTGCTTGCTGCGTATGCGTGCGCCCGATTTAGCGGCGGACGTAGTGCAGGAAGCGTTTATGGCGCTTATGTCGCCAAGCTGTGGGTTTGATGCATTGAAAGGAAGTTTGGCAGGATACCTTTTTGGCGTAGCGCGTAATTTGGCGTTAAAGCAAGATTTAGCACAGGGAAGATTTGTAGCAATTGCTGAAAGCGACGATGGCGATGAAGCCGTGGAAATTGAAGAAAGCCTATGGGCCGCCGCCACCGCATCACCGGAAGCAAAGCTTGAAACCGCGCAAAGCAATGAAGCGGTTAAGCAGGCATTAAAACAAATCGCCCCGCATTATCGCGACGTGTTGATACTGTACGAGCTACATGATTTTAGCTACGCCGAAATCGCGCAAATGTGCGGTATTGATATTGGCACCGTGCGTTCAAGGTTGTCGCGAGGGCGAGGGCAGTTGGTGAAGTTGCTGGGTAAACAAATTTAGAAAGTAAGGGACATGGAATCGAACAATAGAGCGTTAACAGATCAACTAATGGCCAATGCGAATGCGCGGCTGCGAGCGCTTAAGGTGGAGCCTGCAACCCCACCCTTGCCCGCGCACGTACAAGCTAATTTGCTACGCGCATTCAAGGCGCAGCAGGCTGCGGCTACTGTAGTCGGCACCAATAGTTTGGGGCTAAATTTAAGCGGCTGGCGCAACACCTTTGCAGCGCACGTGGCGCCGTTGTTTGCGGTAATGGTTGTGGTGGCAGGAACAGCAGGAATTTTTATGTCGGCGCAACAAAATACTGCCGATCGCAATGACAATAGCGACGGCAATCGCGATGGCTGGGAAAGCCCTCGACCCGAAGGTAGTCCCCTTGCGGGAAAAATAGGGCATCTTCAGGCACCTTTTATTGCGCTGAAAGATATTAATTTGATCGCGCTGGAACTAAATACCACCATTGTGGAAACTCAGTTATCACCGATGCAGTTAGTGCGCTTGGGGTTGTCAGTGAACCCCAGCAACACCGCAAGTGCCATACCTGCGCAGGTGTTGATGAGTGATTCGGGTGAGGCGTTGGCGCTGAAGCTAGATTACTAAAATATTGTTGAAACTACTTTAAGGAAAACGCTATGAGAACCAATTTATCTGCGCTTCAAAAACCAATTGCCCTCGGTAATAACGTGCCATCTAAACGAAAAATTGCGATGGCGATATTTACCCTGCTCGTTACCAGCAACGGTGCAGCATTTGCCCAACCAGCTGTTGAGCCAATTGAAGTTGAGATTGACAAAATTGTTGTTGCGGCCGCTGATGGGGTTGACGTAAACCTTTCCCGTCCTTTGGAAATTAGAGCTAAAACTTTAATTACCAACGGTGCAGGCGCAGTTTTTTTTGGCGATGATGTATTAGGCGCTAGGAGCGATCGGCAATTAAAAAATGCACCCTACATCGCCACGGCGATCACCGAGAAGGTGCAAGTGCTTCGCGATGGTAACGAATTACGCCAAGCAACATCGAAGCGCCAGTACCGCGATGCGGCTGGCCGTACGCGTGATGAAACATTGGGTACAAATGGTGAAGTAACGGCGGTGCGCATCAACGACTCGACTGAAAATGGTTTTGTGTATGTGCTGAAACCAAATAGCAAGACCGCAACAAAGCTGAGCTCCGGTGGAAGTCTAACGCAGATGGTGTCTGGCTTGGATCCGCTGATTCAACAGAAAGTATACTCGGCGCTTGGAAACCTTAAATCATCTGGCGTTGATGCAGGCACCACCACCACCACAGGCACAGGTACGCTCGGCGACCCGAAAATTACGGTGATGCGCGTCGAGGGTGCTAGTGGCGCTAACTCGCTACTGCAAGGAAAAACGGGCGAAGCACTAATAATGGAGCGCACGGGTGAACGCAAATTTGTGTTCAAGCACTCCGGCGATGGCGCTCTTCTCGGTAGCGATCGCGTTAAGACCATCGTTTTAAAACGTGACGGTATTGGTGGCATGGATACGTCGAATCTCGATGCCCAAGCAAGTGAAATATTGGCTGGTGCTATGCGCGATAGCAGCTTCGCTAAAACAGCGGTTAAATCGTCTCTCGGTAGTCGTGACTTTTCTGGCGTGCGCGCCGATGGCACATTGAGCACCTACACTATTCCCGCCAATGCCGTGGGCAATCAACAACCGATTGTGGTGAGCGAAGAGTCTTGGACGTCAGCTGATCTAAAGCTCGTGGTCTACAGCAAGCGTAGTGATCCGCGCCAAGGGAATACGATTTACCGATTAGAAAATATTCAACGTGTTGAGCAGCCGTTGAGCTTATTTACCGTGCCAGCGGACTACAAAGTGATTGAGCCAACAGTAAGTGTAAACCGTACTATGCTTAAAAAGTAGCCTTATGGAGGCTTAAAGATGCCTGAAGATGCCCTAAAATAGGGCATTTTCAAGCATTCTTCACACCAAAAAATCAATCTCCCGCGTCTCCGCTCATGCCGCGCCCGTACTGCCTTGCACGCAACAGTTCACCCTTATTGCCGCGCCATAGTTGTTTGAAGGTGACGAGCTTTTCTTTCCAGGTTAGGCCCTCGCTGGATAATGCTTCCATGAAGTCGGCTAGCCGTTTTGAAAACGTGATGGTGATAATTGCCAATGAGACAGTAGGTAAAAACACGCACAAGAAAATAATGAGTTTGGTCAGCGGGGCGAACTCGGAATGACTGTATAAATTCATGCCTAAAAAACCGGTAACGATGGTGCCTACCATGCCGCAAATGGATACTACTGTTAAGCGCATCGCGTTATCGGTTTGTTTGCGGGTGCGGTCGTTGTCTAGGTATTGATTGATGTCGTTGGTTTCTTCGCGCACTTCGGCGTAAAGCGCGTCCGAACCTAGTTGGCTGCGAAATAGAGCAAAAAAATCAGCGGCTTGTACTTGGTTAGAAATTTCTTGAAACCAATAGCGGTGGTTAAAGCGCAAAAACACTTCTAGGGTTTGGCGCACATCGCGTTTAAACACTTTTACGCTTTCAATATCGCGCACAT
>JAYUOW010000003.1:0-2492 GCA_043760555.1 Betaproteobacteria bacterium | reverse complement strand
TGCGCAGCATTTTGCGGCGCTGGCCGAAGGCTTGCGCCACTACGTGCGCGAAGTGCTTGTCGCTTTTGGCGCGAGGTCTATCACTACCCAAAGGCTGTAAGCGCACAATGGCCGACATGACCTTTGGCGGTGGGTTAAATGCCTCGGGAGGCACGTCAAATAAGGCTTCCAGCGCAAATTGATATTGCAACATGACAGATAATCTGCCATAGGCGTCGTCATCTGGGCCTGCGACCATGCGGTCTACCACTTCTTTTTGCAGCATGAAAACGGCGTCGGTAAGCTGATGCGCAAAGCCTGCTAGATGGAATAAAAACGGAGTGGAAATGTTGTAGGGCAAATTGCCGACTGCGCGAAATTTGCCACCCGCATTTTCCGGCGCGATAAGCTGACTGAAATCAAATGCCAGCACATCCGTTTCATGCACGGTGAGTTGCTCTGGCGGATAGCGGTTAACCAATGCCGCTGCTAAATCGCGATCGATTTCTACCACGTGCAAATGCGCGTGCTTGAGCAACAGCGGTGCGGTAAGCGCGCCCGGCCCTGGCCCAATTTCGACAATGATCTCGCCTGACTTCGGCGCGATGGCAGCGACGATGCGCGAAATAATATGCGTATCAATTAGAAAGTGCTGGCCGAAATATTTTTTTGGTTTTGGGTTCATTTGGCGGTTTGCAGTGCCAAGTTGATCGCGCAATCAATGGCTGCCCACATGCTGCCGCAATCAATTGCACCCGAGCCTGCAAGGTCAATGGCGGTGCCGTGATCGGGAGATGTGCGAATAATCGGCAGGCCTAAGGTGATATTGATGCCATGCCCAAATGTCGCGTATTTGAGCACGGGCAGGCCTTGGTCGTGATACATCGCCAGCACGGCGTCAGCACCTTTTAATACGCTGGGATTAAATAAGGTATCGGCGGGCAACGGACCAATTAACTGCATGCCTTTGGCTTTTAGGGCGGCCACGACGGGCGAAATAATGTCGATTTCTTCTCGCCCCAAATAGCCGTTTTCGCCCGCGTGGGGGTTAAGGCCTGCGACGATTATTTTTGGTTTTGCAATGCCAAATGTAGCGATCAAATCAGCGTGCAAAATTTCTAGGGTGCGGGTGAGCGAATGTGCAGTAATGGCTGCACTCACGTCTTTTAACGGTAAGTGCGTGGTGGCAAGTGCTACGCGCAACGGCACCATCGTGCCGTCGTGGGTCACGTCGCCTGCTAACATCATCACCACTTGTTTGGTGCCGGTTTTTTCAGCTAAGTATTCGGTATGGCCTGAAAAATAACTGCCGCTCTTGCCATCGGCGCCTAAATAATCGTTGATGACGGCCTTGTTTAGGGGCGCTGTGACCATCGCAGCATAGTGGCCTGACTGACAACCAGCGATGGCCGCATCGAGCGTTGCCAATACGTGTGCGCCGTTGCGGGCATCGAGCCTGCTTGCGATTACGGAGGCAGCCACAGGTAAATCTACCAGTTCGATATTCGCAAAGTTAAGGGACGATTGCCACGCCACGCCGCGCATCTTCGCGCGTGCTTGCAACGCTTCCGCATTGCCGATAAGTACAAACTTTGCGCGTGTTTCTGCGTTTAACTTATGCAGTAGCATCACGCATAAATCTGACCCGATGCCTGCGGGCTCGCCGCAGGTGATGGCGATGGTAGGTTTGATTTGCAGCGTCACTGGACGCTTATTTCTCGTCCAATCGGTATTCAACAAACGCGCGATCGCGAATTTGACGCACCCAATCTTGATAGGCTTCATCGCCTTTACGCTGACGAATCACACCGCGCGCGGTGTCGCGTTTACGGTCGTTGCTAACGCCTTCGGTACGGCGCGCCAGCACTTGCACCAAATGCCAGCCAAACGGCGTTTGAATCGGCTGGCTCACTTCGTTGTCGCGTAGCTGCGTCATCACGCGCTCAAATTCTGGCACGGCTGCACCCGGTGCTAACCAGCCTAAATCACCGCCCTTAGCGGCGCTGGCGTCGTCAGAATGTACCTTTGCAAGTTCCGCAAAATCAGCACCCGTGGTAATGCGCTCACGCAGGCGGGCTAGGCGGCTTTTGGCTTCGTCGTCAGTGAGGCCATCTTTGTTGCGGATAAGAATATGGCGGGTGTTGGTTTGGGTGATGGTCGGGGCTGCGGATACGCCGCGCTTATCCAATAGCTTGACGATATGAAAACCGTTGGGGCTACGTAAAATATCGGTGATTTCGCCCTGTTTCAATGTATTGAGCGATTCTAAAAAAATCGCTGGCAAACGACCCGCCGGACGCCAGCCCAAATTGCCGCCTTGCAACGCATCCGGTGCATCTGAATACTGTGCAGAAACTTGCGCAAATTCAGAACCACGGCGCAATTCTGATAACGCCTGCAGCGCTTTCTTACGCTTCACTTCGATTTGATCGCTCGTGGCTTGTTCAGGCACGACCACTAAAATATGGGCTAAGCGAAATTCTTTATCCGAATTCGCTTCTTTCGATTCCAGT
>JAYUOW010000002.1:0-7024 GCA_043760555.1 Betaproteobacteria bacterium | reverse complement strand
TTTTCCACCGGTTGAGATTGTTTTAATCCAAGAGAAGCAAGCTGATCCGATTGCATTTAATCGACCAGCAGAAGCCCCTGAGTTTAAAAACGCCTCTGATCTTGGGTTGGGTTCAAATAGCAAAAGTGATTCTGCCGCGCCACCGATAGCCGCTGTGTCATCCGTTGGTGTGGCTTGTCCAAATTCGCAATCCATTCGCGAAAATATACGTTACCCAGCGCAAGCACAGCGCGATGGTTTGCAAGGAGAAGTTGAAGTTGAGTTTACGGTTTCTGCGGCAGGTGTGATTAGCGGTGAATCTATTGTTTCTTCCACCAATCGTGCGTTTAATAGCGCAGCACTATTGGCTACACGGCAGTTTAAGTGCGTAGGTCAAGGGCAGGACGTAAAAGTGAAGGTACCGTATTCGTTTAAGTTGGCTGACTAAAAGTTAAGTTTAGTCGTCGCCGCAAAGCCGATCCTCGCCAAATGGCGGGGTCTTGCGGGTAAAGTTTAGTTTTTGTTTTGTTTTTAAATCGTGTTTTGGCTATGCTAAGTAGTCGAACAATTTTGCTGTAATTTTATACCGGAGGAAGTATGTCACTAGTAAAATCAATTCCCGCGCTGTTAGCTGCTGCAGCCATTTTTTGTGCACCTATCGCGTCAACCGTTGCCCTAGTTGCATCCGCTCCTGCTCAAGCACAGGCTCCTGCAGCCGATGCTGCTAAACCAGCTGAAGCCGCTCCGGCACCAGCTGCCGCAGCGCCCGCCGCAGCACCAACAAAGCCAGCCGCAAAAACTGAAAAAGTCGCTGTTGATAACCCTTACGGTATTCGTGCCCTGATTGATCACGGCGATTGGATTTCTTTATCAGTGTTGGCAATTTTAGTCATTATGTCGATGGGTAGCTGGTATATCTTGGTCGTAAAATTGTTCGAGCAGCGCAAGATCAACAAAGACGCAAAAGCGGCTGCAGAATCTTTCTGGAGCGCCGGTACTTTGCAACAAGGTATCGCAACCCTTGACGAAGGCAGCGCCTTCCGTTTCATCGCTGATAGCGGCGTAAAAGCGGGCGAGCATCACGGTGGTTTGATGGGTGACGTGGATCTAAACTCTTGGGTTACGACAGCGATTCAGCGCGCACAAGACAACGTAAACAATCGTTTGGGCGATGGCTTGGCCTTCTTGGCAACAGTAGGCTCCACATCTCCGTTCGTTGGTTTGTTCGGTACGGTATACGGTATTTACGGCGCGTTAACGGCCATCGGCGTGTCAGGCCAAGCGTCTATCGATAAAGTGGCAGGCCCAGTGGGCGAAGCGCTAATCATGACAGCGGTAGGTTTGGCGGTGGCGGTTCCAGCGGTATTGTCATACAACTGGTTGATTCGTCGTAATAAGTCTTCAATGGAAGCAGTGCGCGCATTTAGCGGCGACTTGCATTCAGTATTGATGAGCCAAGGCGCTAAAAAGAAGTAATCGAAGTTATTTGCTAACCGCGTAAATTAGGAAATAATTATGTCAATGAGCGTAGGCAATGACGGTAGCAGCGAAGAAACTGTTATCTCGGACATCAACACCACACCGCTGGTGGATATTATGTTGGTGTTGTTGATCATCTTTTTGATCACAACACCGGTAATTTTGCAGACCGCAAAAGTAGACTTGCCAAAAGAAGAGAATATCCCGACGCAAACCAAGCCCGAAAATATCGTGATCTCAGTTACTAGAGATGGCGATGTTTTCTGGGACGGTAAAGCGATCGCTGATAGTGATGCGCTGTTTGAAGAAATGAAAAAAATTGCGGTACTCAAGCCGCAACCTGAGGTGCATGTGCGTGGCGATGAGAACGTAAAATACGAATCCGTGGGCCGGGTAATCTATACTGCGCAGCGAGCTAGTATTATCAAAATCGGCTTTATCACCGAGCCACCACCACGGGGCTAGAACGTAGTTAAGCCTAGTATTTTCACTATTTATGCAGCTTAATTCGCCGCGCTTGTTGTGTTCTTTGAGTCAATAAACAGTAAATTGCGGCGCATTAAAAAGGATTCGTTATGAGTATGAACGTCAGTAGCAGTGCCAGCGGTGATCCAGAACCAATGATGGAAATTAACACGACGCCGTTAATCGACGTGATGTTGGTGTTAATCATTATGTTGATTATTACGATTCCAATCCAAACGCACGCTGTAAAGTTGGATATGCCGGTAGGTAATCCGCCACCGCCGATAGCGCCGCCGATTGTGGTTAAGGTAGACGTAGATTTTGATGGCACGATTTTGTGGAATGCGGTGCCGGTAACTGTCGCCGAATTAGAACCACGGTTTATTGCCATCGCGGCAGAAGCGATTCAGCCAGAGGTGCATCTCCGCCCTAACAAGTTGGCACCGTATCGTTATGTCGCAAAAGTGATGGCTGCAGCGCAAAGAAATGGCGTGGTCAAAATGGGTATTGTTGGCAACGAGCAGTTCGTAAAATAGTTTTTTAACTAGTCAACAAAACGCGGCCTTGCCGCGTTTTGTTTTTTATCTTTCAAGGAATTGCGATGAAACTCTCCCAAACATTGCGTCAAACTTTATTATCATTGTGTGTTGTTGGTGCATTGGTGTCGATGTCGGCACCGGACGTGCACGCGCAATCGCTGCGACCAGAAATCGGCAATCCCTTGCAGGCAGCTAGTAATTTGCTCAAAGCTGGAAAGTTTCGCGAAGCACTCGCAAAAATAAAAGAAACTGATAACGTCGGCGGCAAAACCCCGCGTGAAATCGCCATGATCGAAGGTATGCGCGGTTCTGCCGCATCGGGTGCAGGCGATAGCGAAACGGCAATGCGCTCATTTGAAGCGGTCGTCAATTCAGGTGGTGCGGGTGCCAATCAATTAAAAATGATTGAAGCCTTAGCAACCACGGCCTACCAAAGAAAAGAGTGGCCAACGGCAGTTAAATGGGCATCTCGCTATTTTAAAGAAGGTGGTACGGGAGGTTCAGTGCGTACCGTGCTCGTAAACGCTTATTTTCAAAGCGGCGACATGGCAAACGCGCTTAGAGAAACTCAGGCCGACATAGCGGCTGAAGAGCGCGCTGGACGTCCTTCAAAAGTTAAGCTGCAAATGCTTGCGAACATCTATTTGCGTCAGAAAAATAACGCGGGATACGTGAGTACGGTCGAAAAATTGCTGACTAACTATCCAGATAAATCGCTCTGGGTGACGGTGATCGACGGGATACAACGAAAAAGTACCTATTCCGACAGATTGGCTCTCGATGTTTATCGCTTGCAGTTGGCCACAGGCAATTTAGCCACCACCAAAGACTTCATGGAGATGGCGCAGCTGTCTCTTCAAGGCGGGTTTATTGCCGAAGCTAAAAAAATTGTGGATGACGCCTACGCCAAAAATTTATTTGGCACTGGCGCAGAAGCGGATCGTCAAAAACGCCTACGTGATTTGATTGAAACCAGTGGCGTTGAGAATCAAAAAAGGGTCATGGCTGGTAGCCCGGCAGAAATAGAGGCCAAAGCGAATAAAGACGGTTCGGTATTGGTTAATTTGGGCTATAACGTATTTACTGCAGGCCAGGCTGCACGCGGCATTCAAATGATGCAAGACGGAATCGCCAAAGGTAATTTGCGTCGTGCTGATGATGCACAGTTAAAGCTTGGCACCGCACTTATTCAGTCGGGTCAAAAGCCAAAAGGTGTCGCCGCATTGAAGTTGGTGACCGGTCAAGACGGTGCGCAAGATTTAGCTAATTTGTGGACGATTTTCTCGCGCGGTTGATTCATTTGTGCTTGCCGCGCCGTAGCACTTAGGCTGTTCACGAAGGTTCGACAGCGCAGCAACAGCACATTGTAGGGGCATCGCTTTATCAATTTGCCGCTATGCATCAGCATTAACTCAGGTTGGCGCAGATCAATCACAGAACATATTTCGTTTGCCCGCTCATTTTTGTTTTTATAGTAAGGATCAACATGAAACGCCCTGTTTTAGCCTCTCCGCGTCGATTTGCACTCAGCGTCATTGCGACCACACTCGCATCGGCGAGCTTACTGCCCTACCCGTTAACAGCTTTAGCGCAAGCTGACGCAGACACCATTTTGATCGGTCAATCCGTATCGCTCACCGGTCCCTATGAAGAAATAGGGCAGGGCTTAAAGGCTGGAATCGAAGCGCACTTTGAAGCGGTAAATCAAGCTGGTGGCATTAACGGTAAAAAGCTAAAGTTGGTATCCCTTGATGATGCGAGCGATCCAGCGCGCACAAAAGCGAACGTTAAAAAATTGATTGCTGATAATGCCGTCGCGCTCATCGGCTTAGCTGGGTCGCACACTATCAATCCGCTCGTGAGCGACATCACCACCGCTAAAATTCCGCTAGTCGGCCCATCGACAGGTGACATTGGCTTGCGCACGCCATCTAACCGCTACATCTTTAATACCCGTGCAAGTTACGTCGATGAAATGCGCAAAGTGGTTGCTACGTTAGTTCCGCGCGGGTTAAAGAAAATTGCGCTGTTTGCGCAAAGTGATGCCAGCGGTCGCGCAGGGTTAGCAGGGCTTGCCGAAGCGCTCGATAAGCAGCAATTGCGGATGCATTTATACGGCACAGCTGATCGTAATTCGGTCAATGTTGTATCGCAAGCAGCGTCTATCGCCGCGTCAAAACCAGATGCAGTCGTGATAGTTGCGGGCGGGCAAACGGCGGCGGCGTTTATCAAAGAAATGAAGCGTATTGGTTCAAATCCAAAATTTACCGTCGCGAGCAGCGCGGGGGCAGGTACGCTGGCTAAGCTTTTGGGTCCAGACGGCACTGGCGTGGAAGTTTCGCAAATTGTGCCGCTGCCTTATTCCAACAGTGAGCCATTGGGACGCGAATATTTAAAGCGTATCGGTGGTGAAAAACAGGCGTCGTTTAGCTCGTTAGAAGGCTATATTTCTGCGCGAATTTTAGTGGAAGGTTTGAAAAAATCCGGTCGGGTAATCTCCCGCGAGGGCTTGGTGGATGCACTCGATCGCGCTGGCACCATTGATTTAAGTGGCTTTAAGGTTACCTATTCACCCAGCAATCACATCGGTACCGACTTTGTCGAATTGACGGTGTTGGGGTCGAACGGTACTTACAAGCGCTAAAGTTTTAAGCGTCTGATGTTGATAAAAATGCCTGCATCGCGCAGGCATTTTTGTTTTGCCGCAACGCGATTTCGTGCGAAATCTGACGCGCACGGCATCACACCAAGAACTCCAGCGCCGCCCGCGTTACAATTGCCGAACTTCTATTTTTGAAAGATGCAAATTGCTAGGTGCAACCCTATTTTTAGTCGGTCTGTCCGGTGCGGGTAAATCTACCCTTGCCGAGGCGCTTGCGGCACATATTCAAACTGAATTTGCGCGACCCGTTACCTTGCTAGATGGTGACATCGTACGCACGCATTTAAGCGCAGGCCTCGGATTTTCGCGAGAGGATCGTGAAACCAACATCAAGCGCGTTGGTTTCGTCGCAGCCGAAGTAACGCGCCACGGAGGCGTGGCTATCTGCGCCCTAATCGCGCCGTTTGATTCGGCGCGCCAAGCGGTGCGCGGCCAAGTAACGCCGTTGGGAAAGTTTTATCTGGCCCACATTGCCACCAGTTTGGCTGTGTGTGAATCGCGCGATCCCAAAGGGCTTTATGCCAAGGCACGATCGGGTCAATTGGCCGGTTTTACGGGCATCTCCGACCCTTTTGAAGCGCCTACCGACGCTGAATTTGTAATCGACACAGCAGCTACGCCAGTCCCGCAGGCCGTGGCGCAATTGATTGCGCGCTTGCAGGCCGACGGCGTGTTGGCGCATCGGTCATTAAACCACACAGCATAAAGCGCCAAATTGCCCACCCAAACTTTTTATGTGTTCAACGGTGACGCCGACGGCATCATCGCCACGCATCAGCTGCGCTTAGCGCGCTATGCTGAGAAAAGTTGTGCGGATGATGCATCGCCCCCGCCAATTTTAATCACTGGCGTCAAGCGCGACATCCAGCTGCTTGACCGCTTGCTTAGCGAATATGCCGACGCTGATTGGCCTACCGTACAAATTTTTGTTTGCGATATTTCCCTCGATAGCAATGCATCGGCGCTATATCGGCTACTAGATTTAGGCGCTACCGTGCATTATTTCGATCATCATCGTGCTACGCGTTACGTGCCCCACGCGCGCCTGCACGCGCACATCGACACGGCGGCAGCAACCTGCACTAGCCTGATTGTGGACGCCACCCTTCAGCATCAGTTTCATGCCTGGGCAATTGCCGCTGCGTTTGGTGATGGTTTGCTACCAACACCGCGTCAAACCATCGCCCCGACTGCCTTAAACACGCTAAATCGCATTGGCAAAATGCTCAATTACAACGCCTACGGCGATTCCGTCGAGGATTTGTACTTCGCCCCTGAAACTGTTTTGGCGGCGATTCAAGACTTTGATGATCCTCTAGCCTTTCATAACGCCTCCTCGATGATTTCGCGCCTAGAAAGTGGTTTTAATGACGATTTAGCGCTACTTACGCGCGTGAGTGCGACTGAAATTTCTGCCAACTGCCAATTGTGGACGTTGCCCGATGCGCCTGCTAGCCGACGCGCAAACGGCAGCTTCGCTAATCAAGTCTCGTCTGCCGCGCCGCAGCAAGCGCATGTCATTTTGACGCCCATCGCGCGTGCAGCGCACGAGGCTGACGCACCAGAGGCGCAATTTAGCGCGAGTTTTAGTGCCAGTATCCGCGCACCAAAAGTGTTGGCTGCTGCCGATGCGCTAGGTGCTGATGCCGTCGCCGCGCAATTTAGCACTGGTGGCGGGCGTAAAGCATCGGCGGGCATCAATGTGTTGCCACAGTCTAGCGTGAGCGCCTTGTGCGCGAGTATGCGCGCTACCTTTGGTTGAAAAATGTCATGTAGTAAGGGATGCGGAAACTGCCAATACCCCATTTCTGAATGCACCGACGGGCGCATTGCGTTGTTGTTCCTCAGTTGTGTGGCCAGCCACACTGCCTTCAGAACGCCTAGCACTGCATCCCGTCAG
>JAYUOW010000001.1:0-21494 GCA_043760555.1 Betaproteobacteria bacterium | reverse complement strand
GCGCGATGGTGCGCGGAAAACCGTCGAATAAAAAGCCCTTAGCGCAATCGGCTGCTTGAATACGTTCTTTTACTAAACCGATAATAATGTCGTCCGGCATCAGCGCACCAGAATCCATCACCTGCTTGGCCATCACGCCCAAAGCAGAGCCCGACTTTACGGCCGCACGGAGCATATCGCCAGTAGAAATTTGCGGAATGCCGTATTTTTCACGAATGAAAGTAGCCTGCGTACCCTTGCCCGCACCCGGGCCACCCAATAAAATCAAACGCATGCTCGTCCTTTTTTCGGTTGTAAAAGTAAAGATGGCGGTATTGCGGAATGGTCGTTTAACGCAGTGACTGCTCCAGCAAAAACACCGCTTAAATTTGCCTAAATATGCTGCACTACTTCGTGGTGGAAAGTGTTGTTTAATCAACCATCACGCGCAGCGCATTTCAAGTGATTCAATCAACCTACAATTGTATCATTTTTCACATTTTCCGTAGCAAAAACTTTTTCCAATGACATAGAAGGATGCACGATACTCTCACCACCAGCACGCTTGCGCGGGATTGCGATAATCCGACTACTCACAACCCTCAGATAGATCTGCCGACTCGACGCGAGCCAAAGTGTTAATCGATTTTTAGCATCCAGTCATTTTGGTGACGAATAAAAGTATGACGCCATAAAAAATCAGCAGGAAAGCCTGCCAGTAGCTGATTTACGAGTTTTTTGTGCGCGCTAGAACCGTAGACGCTTGGTTGTTCAATCGGTCCGAAACACAAGCACGAACCGTCACCTAAACGCTGATCTAGACCGAAAAATAGCGACAATGCAAGCGGGTGGACGAGTTGGCCCTCAACCGTAATTGCGACACCTTGTATTTCGACGGCGCTAGTCAAGAAGCTATGCCGCATAGAAGTAACGCCATCTAAGGTACGACTGCGATGACCTGCTAACCTTGAAAGCAATGTCTGCACAAACGTCTCGATTGTTTCGTCGTCCGGCAAAATACCTTCGCAAAAGCATAAAGCGCATCTTTCTTCTGAAGCGGCAATACTCATGTTTTGACTCACACCGAAGGCAAAAAGCAAGGCGTTTTTTGCAGAGCCCAGTACCGGAAAAACACAACGCTGACCAATGGTTTTAGCTATGCGACTTCCCGAGATACTGGGAAAGCCAACGCATCCAGTAGGCGGCAATCAACTGAGCCTTCAGAAGCGCGACGAGCACGGCACCTGATGCGAATTTTTTTTGCGCCCAATGCACAGCCGCCACGCCGAGCAATGTTGCAACAACAATAGGCGAAGTGAAAAACAGTACCTCAATGTACTGAAAGAGACCACCGTAAACGTGAATGGAACAAGTGTTGTTCGAAAATACCTCCATGGGATTGGTACGGGACGTAGCACACAGCGCACCAAGTCCGACGGCGTCGTACGCGTACCCAAATACGAGAGCCGGAAGCAAGATCGCTAGTGCCGCGATCACTACCATTTTTTTGCATTCGACCATAAGATGCTCAATTGGTTTTTGACACCTAAAACCATCTTCCAACATCCCGAGAGGTGTCTTAAGCCCCGGAACTGACCGCCATGAAGCTGTTTAAGGACTTGGCACTCAAACGACTGTAAAGCAACTAGGCGATTCCCGCTGCTCCCAAATTTCGGACTTCAAACAGAACCTCCCAATATTATTTTAACCCTTGCTCGCCCAAAAAACCGCCCGCACTCGCTCCAAATCCTCCGGCGTATCCACACCACCCTCCAGCGCACCTGGCCATTTCAACACTGCAATTTGATAGCCGTAGTACAGCGCGCGCAATTGTTCCAACGCTTCCAAAGCTTCGGTAGGCGCAGGTGCTAGCTTTGCGAACAGCTTTAAAAACCCCGCGCGGTAGGCGTAGATACCGATGTGGCGTAGCGCGGGGACGGTTAATTTATCAACCAGTCCGGCTATATTGGCATCACGCGGAAACGGGATAGGAGCGCGACTGAAATAGTGGGCTAATCCATTTGCATTGCACGCAACTTTGACGACATTGGGATTTAGAAAATCAGCCACTGAATTTATTGGGTGCGCTGCTGTGGCAATGGCCGCGTCTGAGTGCTGCTGCAAATGGGTGGCCACGGCCATGATGATGGCAGGATCAATTAACGGCTCGTCGCCTTGCACGTTGATCACGATGGCATCGTCATCCAGTTTAAGCTGCGCGGCAACCTCGCTTAAACGGTCAGTACCGGTGGCGTGATCGGTGCGCGTCATTAGTGCATTAAAGTTGTGCGCGGTGCAGGCAGCTTGCACATCGGCGTGGTCAGTTGCCACGTATATTTGCTCGCGCGTAAGCCCGGCTAACAACACCCGTTCGCACACACGCACGATCATCGGCGCGCCGCCAATGTCTGCTAACGGTTTGCCGGGAAGCCGCGTGGATGCAAGCCTTGCGGGCAGTACTGAAATTATTTTGGACGGGCTTGTCATCCTAATTTAGCGCGGATATTCTTCGTCAGCTAACGGTCGTGCCTCATCTACTAGCATGACTGGAATACCGTCTTTGATCGCGTAAGCCAAGCGCGCGGATTGACTAATTAATTCGGTTTTATCAGCCGACATAATGAGCGGCCCCTTGGTGAGCGGGCAGACTAAGACTTCTAATAGTTTTGGGTCGAGCGACATGGTTATTTCCTTAAATTTTTTTCTTCAAATGCCGCAGTTACACTACTTTTAAACCACGTCCAAAATGCATCATCAAACAGTGCGTCAACCTGCATAAACCAAATGCGCGGGTCGTTAAACTGGGTACATTTTACCGCGTCTTTTTGCGTCATCACGATAATATCTGCATTGGGAAACGCTAAATCGGCGGCACGATAAATATGATGATCGGTGAATTCGGTACATGATTTTAGATCAATATTTTGGTCTTTAAGATGCTTGAAGAACCGCGCAGGGTGGGCGATTCCAGCACATGCGGCAATCACATTATCAACAGTTTTAAGCTTAAAATCAGCAACACTGAGCGAATTTTTAGCGTTTATCAGCTGCACAAAGCGCTCGCCACCAAGCCGCATATTAAATCCGCGCGTAGCCAACACCGTGCGCAAATCCGCATCCAAACAATCCAGCCATTCCGCATTTGGTGCACCTTGCCACACCACCGCGCGCGCAATATTCACAGGTGCTGCAAATAGGCGCGAAATCGGCTCACGAAACGGGCCCGCTGGCAGCACTGCCGCGGTACCCGGCCCACGCGTGCCGTCGAGCACCACCAGTTCAATATCGCGTTGCAAACCATAGTGCTGCAAGCCGTCGTCACTCAAAATAATATTCGCCTGTGGGTGAAGCGCAAGCAGCCGCTTGCCCGCTTCAACACGCTGCACATCGCACACTACGGGCACGCCAGTACGCGCCATGATGAGCGCGGGTTCATCCGCCATACCACTCGCATCTGCACCGTAGCCACGGCTAATCACGCCGGGCTTAAAACCTTGCTGTTGCAAAGCCAAAACCAAGGCAATTAAAGTAGGGGTTTTGCCGCTACCACCCACGGCAATACTGCCCACCACAATCACCGGAACCGGTAATTTTTCAGACCTTAAAATATCCGCAAAATACAGCCCACGGCGCAGCGCAGCGATGCCTGTAAACGCCCAAGATACGGGGCGCAACAGGCATTGCCATGGGGTATTTTTAGTCCACTGCTGGAGGAGCCAGCGCGCTAAATTATCGCGTTGCATTTTCGGTGCACCGCTAGCTATTTCTTACTTCGCGGCCTTAGCCTGCGTGGTGAACGACACCTTGGTATAACCGGCTAAGCGCGCGGCTTCCATGATGTTAATTACAGCTTGGTGCTGCGCACCCGCATCGGCACCAATAGCGATAATCGGCTCTTTAATATTGGCTTCTTTTGCAGCGTTTTGCAGCGCCAGCGCAAAGCTATCGGCGTTTGCTGGTGCCACGGCAATATTGTTAATGGCGTATTTACCGGCGGCATCTACGGCCACATTGATAATTTGTGGACGATCAGGCGCTTTATCGGCTGTAGCTTCGGGCAGGTTAATTTGTAGCTCGGTGAATTTGCTGTAGGTGGTGGTGACCATCAAAAAGATCAAAATCACCATCAGTACGTCGATGAGCGGAATGAAGTTAATTTCCGGCTCTTCACGATGACGCCCGCGCCGAAAGTTCATGTGCGGCTGCCGTGCAGGGTTTCAACTAACTTAACGCCCTGTTGCTCCATATCGACCACCAACACGTCTACCTTCGCGCGAAAGTGCCGATAAAAAATCATCGCGGGTACAGCCACGCCAATACCAAACGCGGTGTTGTAAAGCGCCACTGAAATACCGTGCGCTAGTTGCGCTGGATTAGCGCCTGCGCCAGTGGTCGAGCCGAAAATTTCGATCATGCCGATAACCGTGCCAAACAGCCCCAGTAGCGGCGCTACAGATGCTATCGTGCCTAATCCTGTTAAGAATCGCTCAAGGTCAACCAACACGGCGCGACCGGCTTCTTCCATCGATTCTTTCATCACTTCGCGCGAGCTTTTTACGTTCACCAAGCCCGCTGCAAACACGCGGCCTAGCAATGAATTACCCTGCAGCTTTGTAATAAGCTCCGCCGACAAACCTTGCGCCCGATACGCTTGCACCGTATCGCCAAATAGCGACGGCGGCAAAATTAACGACCGACGCAACGAATAAAAGCGTTCGCAAATAATCGCCAGCGCAGCAACGGAACAAAGAATAATCGGCCAGATGGGCCAGCCTGCAGCTTCGATAATTGAAAGCAATTTGCTCTCCTAAAAATGATGGTGAACTTCGTCTGACGAAACCGTAAGTTTACCTGACAGTGGCGTGATTCTGTAAGTCGAAAATAATGTTCAATCGCGGACTGTGATTTATTCACCCACCGCTTCATGACAAAACGATTACGGTTATCCACAAAGCCTGTGGATAACTCTGTGTGCAGGTGCAGGATGAAGCTGCTAAGTGCCCGAAACAGTAGCCTTTTTGCTAAAACGCTTATTTTTTAAGCAAGTCCGTGGCTTAGAATTCACATCAAAAATGACTGGTCAGTTCACGACGATGGCGATGCTAAACTAGCGCGATGGAAAACTACGATCTATTCTCTGAACCACCAGTAGCCTCAACACGCAGCGCCGCAGGCGTCGCCCGCAACGCTGTCATCACCGTTAGCCAACTCAACGCCCGCGCGCGCAAAATTTTAGAATCCGGCTTGGAAGCCATGTGGGTCAGTGGCGAATTATCCAACGTCGTTCGCGCCGCGTCCGGCCACTGGTATTTTTCGTTAAAAGACGCCAACGCCCAAGTGCGCTGCGTGATGTTTCGCAACCGCGCCCAAAGCGTGGCCTTCACCCCCACCAACGGCTTAGCGGTAGAAATTCGCGCCCTGCCCTCAATTTACGAACCGCGCGGTGACTTTCAATTAGGCGTTGAAAACATGCGCCGCGCGGGCCAAGCATCGCTGTTCGAAGCCTTTGAAAAACTCAAAAGCAAATTAGCGCTTGAAGGCTTATTTGATGCCGAGCAAAAACGCGAAGCGCCCCTATTTGCGCGGGTTATCGGCGTAGTCACCTCGCTACAAGCAGCCGCCTTACGCGACGTATTAGCCGTGTTTGCGCGCCGCGCCCCACACATTAAAATCATCATTTATCCCACTGCCGTGCAAGGTGCGGGCGCATCCGAAGAAATCGCCAAAGCCATCCGCGCAGCCGCCCACCAAAACGTTTGCCAAACCTTAATCGTATGCCGAGGCGGCGGCAGTATTGAAGATTTATGGGCGTTTAATGAAGAACCCGTCGCCCGCGCGTTAGCCCTACTCCGAGACAGCACCGACATGGTTTCTATTAGCGGCATAGGCCATGAAACCGACATCACCATCGCCGACTTCGCCGCCGACATACGCGCCGCCACCCCCACCGCCGCCGCCGAATTAGCCACACCCGATCGCGCACAATTACTGGTCTGGGTGCGCAGCAGCAAAACCGAGCTACAGCGCGCGCTAGACCGCTATTTAAGCCGCGCCCAACAGCGCATCGACTACGCCAGACGCGGCCTAATTTCACCACGCCAACGCGTGCAAAATGAGCAACAGCATTTAGCCCAAATGCGGCAACGCTTGAGTTTAAGTTTACGTCGCAACATGAGTGCTGCAACCGCAAAATTGAGTGCCCAACGCAATACCATTGGATTTCATAAACCCAATATTAACGGCCATCTTCAAGACATTCACGCCGCCAAAACGCGATTAAAGTGCGCCTTGCAAAACAGTCTTTTGACACAGCGCAAGCAGCTGCAGCAGCACCAGCAAGCCCTATCGCTGCTCAACCCAGAAAATGTGCTGGCGCGAGGCTATAGCTTAGTGAGCAATGCGCAAGGTGTGATTGTAAAAAGCGCGAATGACGTGGCCGTGGGTGAAGCTTTGCAGGTGCGCTTGGGGCGGGGGGGGCTGGAGGTGGTGGCTACCGTGCGGAAATCTATCTGAGCAAGCTTGGTATCTCAGCCTTGATTGAGATCAGGACACACCGATTGCAAGCCCAGATGCTCCACAAAAGGCTTAAAATCACGGTCTCGGTGCAACAACGCAAAATCGTTTTTGATGCAATAGGTTGCAATAATCGTGTCGATCGTTTTTCGTACTGTAACGCCCGCTCGCCGAAGTGCGCGGAAATTCATTGCAGCTTGGATCGCAATATCTGCGCCACCTAATTCAACCACATGCGTTGATAGGAGAATTTTTTTAGCGCGATTAAAGTCTTTATCGCTACTAAATCCCTGCAATACCTCCGCCAGAACAAGATCGCCCACTGTTAACAGACGGGTACCCAAAAGCGTATCCAGCTTATCAGCCTGAACGGTAGGATGACCTAAAAAATAGTCGATCCAGACGCTGGAATCGACCATAATCATTTGTCAGTACGCATTTTTTCCAAATCACCTTCCCACTTCAGCTGACCACGAAATTTCTTAGCCCCTTCCTGTGCGCGCAATTGTAAAAGCGTGCGCAGCCCAAGCTCAACCACTTCTTTTTTCGTAGATAAACCAGTAGCGATCAAAGAATCGCGCATTAGCTTGTCATCAATAACGATATTTGTTCTCATGATGTGTATACCTAAGTGAATGTATACACATAATAGCCAAAAGCTTGCGTGTCGGCAAGTAAAAATTCAAAGCATCTAAAACCGCAAGTCATCCGCAATCAAAGAGTACACCGACGCTGTCACCGGCTCACCGCGAATCACCAAACGATTACGCGCATGACCTTCAAGCACTGCACCGAGTTTTCGTGCCACGGCGTTGCTGGGTTCGTTGCCTTCGGCGATCACTATTTCGATACGATTAAACCCTAGAGCATTTAAGCCGTACGTGGCTAAGGCTTGCGCGGCGCGAAGGCATACTCCTTGGCGCTGGTGTGATGCGCGAACCCAGTAGCCTAGATTGGCGAAGTTATGCAGACGGTTAAATTGATTTAATCCGACGCCGCCAAGCAATACGCCGTCATCTAAAAACACGCCAACATCGCACGCCGTATTCGCCGCAAAGCCAGCATTACAATTCGCAAACCATTCCAGCGCCGTCGCCGCCGAATAATCCGCCACACACCACGGCATCCAGCGCCCTACGGTATCAACAGATTCACAGGCTGCGGCTGCAAATGCGCCTGCATCGCGGGTTTCGAAGGGGCGGAGGATTAGGTTTTGGTGTTTGATGGGGAACATGATGGGCACGATTCAGAAATGGACTGCAATAAATTAACAAAACAATTCTACCCAAATAAGTGCACGCTTTGTAGCCTAGCTCGCGCGGCTGTTTGCAATAGCTGGGCGGTGGAGGAATATAGGCAGTACCGACTGTATCAGCCACTGAGTCCCAGCTATCGCAAACAGCCGCGAGAGCTGGGCTACGAAATCCCTCCGCCAACATAGCTCACACAACCGCTTGAGCGCAAAGCAGGACTACGCAACTAATTCCCTTTCCACATCAAAGCGATAGTAGTTACTGTAAATCTCAACATTTCGTCGTTCCCGCGCAGGCGGAAATCCAGCGGCTTTCGCGGACGACACTGGTTTCCCGCCTGCGCGGGAAAGACGGCTCGATAGGATATCGCAATCCTGCATGATTGATTTAGAAACAGAGTAATAGCACCGAAAAAACTAGCAATTTAGCCTTTTAAGCGCCCTGTAGACGCACTAAAATAAGGCATCTACAAGGCACTAACCCAATCTAAATCGCCCGATTTTAAGTGGTGTCACCAGCGGCGTAAGCGGTATTTGCACGGTGATTTCCACTCCCATTGCAACGCCCTGTGCATTCAGCAAATTACGGGCAGACGCCACGCCGTGATGATGATGCGCAATCAGGCGCACGATGTACAGCCCTAAACCTAGGTGCCCGGCTTTATTCGCATTGCCTTCGGTGCGCATGCTGATCATGGATTCAAACAGCGTGGATTCAATTTCTTTCGATAGCGCTGCACCCTGATTGGCGACGCTGATTTCGACGTCTTCACTGTTGGCAACCGGGCGCAGGCTCACCACGATGGGCGTTTCCGGTGTTGCAAAATCACGCGCGTTATCAACCAATTTATCGAGCATTTGAACCAAGGCATCCGGCACACATACGCACTGCGCCATTGCGATGCCCGCGTGCTCGAAGACCATTTTTTGCTGCGGGTACGCTTGCGCATAGCCGGTAACTGCGCCGATTAATAGCGCTACTAAATCAATTTTTTCTTTCTCAGATGTGCTCAAGAACCGCTCTAATTGGGTGCCTTCAGACAATCTGGAAATTAAACCCGATAGGCGCGTTACGCCTTCATGGGCGCGATTAACGTAAGTGGTTTGCGCCTCCCCTATTTCGCTGGCTTTCAAATTATCAAGCGAGCTACGCACCACAGCCACTGGCGTGCGTAGTTCATGGGCGAGCCTGCTGCCCATATTTTCTAAGTAATGGTTATAGCTTGATAAGCGCGTCATGGTGTTGTTGAGCGCACGCGCTAGGTCACCAATTTCGTCCGGCGCGGCAAGGTCTTTCGCGGTGTGTTTATTGGCTTGAAACGACTGTGCTGCATCAAGCCTGCCTTGCGCGTCAATGGCGGCATCGGCTTGGCGCGATAGGCGACGGATGCGTTGCGTTAGGCGTGCGGCGAATAAAAATAGCGTTAAAAAGCCGACCAAAAATACCACGCCGCCAACCAATAATAAATTCTGCAGCGCAGTGGTTTTTAGTAAAGCAATCGCACCCGTGGTTTCTTCCACTACCGCCGCTCCCACAATTTCGCCATCTGCCCAAATAGGTTGCGCTGCAGAAAGTATCACGGTTTGTTTATCAATGGCTTGCCGCCATTGCGTGGAGCGGTTGCCCAGCAAGGCGCGGTCAGCCTGCTGCAATACTGTATTGGCGCGGCTTACCGGGTCATCGCCCACGGTACTTGTGCCAGAACCAGTAAGCGACGGCACCACCCACGACAGCACGCGATTGAGCCACTCTGGCGGCGCGGGCAGCACGCCACCACCGTTGCTACTACTACCGCGCGCGCCGTAAATCGCCGGCTGGTTCAGACTCATTTTAAAGCTGCCCACTAGCGCTCGCACCTTGCCAGTTTTATCAAACACCCACATGCGCGAGGCGTCGCGCTGCACGTGTTTTAAGATGCGTTCAATTTCTTCTGACGGCACGTACAAGCTGCCCAACTGCGATGCGGCTTCTGGGTCATCACTGCCAAACACCGCTAAAATTTGTGCACGCTCATTTGCAAATTCTGCCGTGATCGTAGGGGGGGCGGTCGGTAGTGCAGCTTGCGCCATAACTTCAGGCTGAGGCGTCGGTTTAAGTGGGGTTACCTCTACACCCGCTGCAACGCCATCGCTAGGTGGTGTCAAAGGCGTCCCCAACGCAGGGGCATTTTGTGGCGCAGTCGCAATAGCATCTGGTAGGGCAGTCGGTGGTGTAATAACCGGCGCACTTTTTTTAACTAGAGGCACTGCTCGCCGAGCCAATAAATACGGGCGTTCCGAGAGTGTTGCCGCGAGCAGGCGACTGCTATCGGTCAAGCTACGTTCCTGCGATTCACGCAAAAACGCTTCCATGCTGGTGACGAAACGGTAGCCCAAATAGGGGATAAGCAGCAGCACCAGTGACACCGCCATTAAGCGAGTGCGAATGCTGCTAAAAAAATTACGGGCGTTGATTGCCATTTAAATTACGGCTTCCAGCGATAGCCCATGCCGTACACTGTTTCAATTTCATCAAAGCTTTGATCGACCACTTGAAATTTTTTACGGATGCGCTTCATGTGGGAGGTGATGGTGTTGTCGTCCACCACCATTTCGGCTTCGCGCATGAGCTGATCGCGATTTTTAACATGCCCTGGAAACTTGACCAAAGCATGAATCATCCAAAATTCCGTCACCGTCAAAATCACCTGCTGGTTTTTCCATTCAATATTTAGGCGATTGATGTCGAGCACCAACTCGCCGCGCTGCAGCACATCTTCGGCTTTTCGCGGTTGCGCTTGCGCGTCCACGCGGCGGAACAATGCGGCAATGCGCGCCATTAAATGCGGCAGACTGACATCTTTGGTTAAGTAATCATCCGCACCCAAACGCAGGCCAGAAACCACATCAAAATCGCTATCGCGGGCGGACAAAAATATAATCGGCAAACTACTCGATAACGCCCGTAAATCGCGGCATAAGGTAAATCCACCGTCTATTTCGGCACCCAAGCCAATGTCGATAATAGCCAGCTGCGGCAACATGATTTTAAACCGCGCAAATGCATCAGGCCGATTCGAAAACGTTTCAACGGTGTAGCCACTACGCTTTAGCGCATCGGCATAGTTTTCACGAATGGCGAGGTCATCTTCTACTAGGGCGATATTTTTGCTCATGGCGGGTTCCTAAAAAATTAATTTAGCTGCAACCCTTGCAGTGTAGCAAAGCAATCACTTCAATAAACGGCGACATGGGCTAAATCATTTTTCTGCCACATTTGGTCAGCACCCGCGCAGTATTGACTGCGATTGTGCGCAGATTACGCAGGCTAAATAGCATCTGTTCTAACCCACAACTTTTTAATGAAAGCTCGCTATGAACCAAGCCGCTACTGCAACTTTTAAATTCCCGTTTGTTGTTGACGCTGCAAAAATATTGCTTGGTGCTTGTGCCGCTGGTGTGGTTTCTAGCGCGGTGTTAAGCGTGGCGGTGTTGATGTTGGTGCAATAGAAAAAGGCGCATACGACGACGCGCCCGCCGCTCAACCGCAACGCAAAGCTACTTAAGCTGCCAAATCAAACACGATCACTTCCGCATCCACGCCACCGGCAATCGTCAGCACACTTTCTTGCGCAACTTTTAGCGCGTCGCCCGCACCCAGCGCGCAGCCGTTTACCTGCAGTTGCCCGCGCACCACATGCACGTAGGCGAGCCGCTTTGGGTCGAGCGGCAGGGTGGCATTTTCAGACCCATCAAACAACCCCGCATACATGCGCGCGTCGGCTTGAATATGTACGCTGCCATCCACGCCGCCAAGGCTGGCAACTAGCCGGAGATGTCCGCGTTTAGCGGCTGTCGCGAAGGTTTTTTGCTCATAACTGGGCGCGATATTTACCGCATTTGGCTCGATCCAAATCTGCAAAAAATGCGTGGTTTTACCTGGCGCATGGTTAAATTCGGAATGCGTAATGCCGCTGCCCGCACTCATGCGCTGCACATCATTTGGCGGAATAGATTCAATATTGCCAAGGCTATCTTTATGGCCAACCGCCCCTTCCAGCACGTAGGTAATAATTTCCATATCGCGATGGCCGTGGGTGCCGAAGCCGCGTGCGGGCTCGATGCGATCTTCGTTAATTACACGCAAATTGCCCCAGCCCATATTGGCGGCGTCGTGGTAACCCGCAAAACTAAACGAGTGATAGCTTTTTAGCCAGCCATGATCGGCATAGCCACGGTCTTGCGATTTTCGGATGGATAGCATTTTAATTTCTCCTTGAGTCCCACCAATATAGCGCCACAAAACCATCAAAGCAATCCACTATAATTGATGATTAAATTCAAATATTCTGAATAACTAGGAAACGCCATGGCACAGCATGTTCGTAATTTACTCACGCCTGAAACCTTAACCATGCTGCAAGCGATTGCTCGCGAAGGCTCATTGGCTGGGGCTGCGCGGGTATTAGGTCTAGTACCAAGTGCTGTGACCTATCGCGTACGCCAGCTGGAAGAAGGCTTAGACGTGCTGCTGTTCGACCGCAGCGCCCGCAAGGCCACACTGACTGCCGCAGGCCAAGAACTGTTAACCGAAGGCGATCATATACTGGCGCAGCTCGAGGCCGTTGCCCATCGGGTAAAACGCGTGGCAACTGGTTGGGAGCCGAAGCTAGTGATTGCGGTAGACGGGTTAATTTTGCAGCGTACTTTGCTTGAATTGTGTGAAGCATTTTTTGCGTTGAATCCGCCCACGCAACTAAAGCTGCAGCGCGAAACCTTAAGCGGCACCGGAGAAGCACTGGCGGACGGACAAGCTGATTTAGCGCTAGGATTGGTGGTAGAGCAAACCCTTGAAGTGGGCATCAGCACCATGCCAATGGGTGACGTGCCATTTGTGTTCGCCGTTGCCCCGCATCACCCTTTAGCGCTCGCCACGGAGCCCATATCCGACGCTACGCTGGCGCAACACCGCGCAGTGGCCGTGGCCGATAGTACGCGGCGCGGCAGAGGCTTGAGCTTAGGGCTGCTTACGGGCCAACCGGTGCTTACGGTATCCGACATGCAAACAAAGCTAGATGCCCAATTACGGGGCTTAGGCAGCGGGTTTGTGCCGCTGTGCATGGCGCAGCCCTACATTAGCAGCGGGCATTTGGTGGTGAAGCAAACTGAGCGTACAGCGCGAGTAGTGAAGGTGAGTTACGCATGGCGGGCGGGGCAAGTTGCGCTTAGCAAATCGCACACCAAAGACCCGCCCCGCAACAAAATGCCGGGGCGTGCGCTGCAGTGGTGGCTAGACCAATTGGCCAACACCACCACGCGCCGCGCTTTGCTACACGCGTAAAAATATATTGACATTGCTTTAACCCGTTTCATGCCCTTGCTGCGATTAAGCCTTACGTAAGCCTATTTTTACCGCAACTTCCATCCACTTTTGGAGGCAATAATGAACAAAAACAGCAAATGGTCGCGTAAGGTTTTAGTTATCGTCAGCGCATTAAGCGTGGTCGGCTTGATGAGCATTGCCGCCGTCACTATTGAGCCCACGCCCGCGCACGCCGCCGTGCCGACATCACCCGCTTTGCAGCCGTTGCTACGTCACACTCCGCCCGCATTAGGCGATGCGACCATGCCGCCATCTCGTAAAATGATGCCGACCTTCCCGATGCCGCGCCCGCCCATGCTTACGTGGCCACGCGCGGTGGAAAATAATTTGGCACCCGCTGAACTCAAGCTGTTACGGGTGGAAGCCAATGTGCAGGGCAGCTTTGCACAAACCACTTACGACATCACGGTGAGCAATCCGAACAACCGGCTGATGGAAGGTGAGTTGCAATTTCCGCTGCAAGATGGGCAAGACATTATTGGTTTTGCGATGGAAGTAAACGGTGTGCTGCGCGATGCCATGCCGGTGGACAAAGCCAAAGGCCAAGCGGTGTTTGAAGACATTGTGCGACAGCGCGTTGACCCAGGTTTACTCGAACGCACGCAGGGCAATAATTTTAAGTTGCGCCTGTATCCCATCCCCGCAAACGGTACGAAGCGCGCGGTGATTCGCATTGGGCAAAATTTGCAAGCCAACGCGAATGGTTTGGCACGATTTGCGTTGCCGGTTAGCATTGGCGTGGCCGCAAAGCATCTGGAAGTTGAGCTAAAAATTGCGGGCGGCGGCACCAAATTGCTGGTTAATCCCTTTCAAGAAAAACAGTTTTCCAGCACGTTACGCTACAGCGGCGGAGGCACTGCAGCAGATGCGCAAGGTGCGGTGGTGCTAGATATTCCCGTGCTGCGCACGGCAGCGGCAACGGTGAGTACGTTTGAAGGCAAGCGCTATTTTGTGGCCGATATTGCTTTAAATGATGCCTCAGAGAAGCCCGTAAATAGGGCGTCTCCAAGGCATATTGGATTGCTCTGGGATAGCTCATTAAGCGCGTCAAAGCGTAACCTAGCGCGAGAGTTAGCATTGCTGGACGCTTATTTTGGCAAGATCAAAAATACCGAAATTTCGCTTTCGATATTTAGAGATGCAGCCGAAGCTAAGCAAAAGTTTAGTGTGCGCAATGGCGACTGGGCGCAGCTGCGCAAAGCGCTGGAAGCCGCACCGCGTGATGGCGCAAGCAATTTGCACAGTGTGGATAATGCGCAAAGTGTGAGCGAGTATTTATTGTTTAGCGATGGCTTATTTAATTATGGCGCGGCAGTTAATGCAGCATTGCCGAAATTTAACGCGCCGGTGTATGCCATCAATTCCGCATCTGAAGTCGATGGCGTGGTGTTGCGCCAGCTTTCAGAGCGGTCAAGTTTAGGCGGGCGCTTAATTGATTTAACCAAGCAATCTGCTGAAGATGCCTTGGCGCAGCTAGTTGAAAAAGTGCGCACCGTACGCGACATAAAAATTACGGGTGCGTCAGAAATTGTACTGGCTTCAACCATCGTAAGCAATGGCAATTTGGTGGTGGCAGGTGTGTTAGATGATTTCGCAATTAACACCACGAATGGCGCGAAAGCCGCTATTGCTGTGGCGCTACAGCTAGATGGTGACGCTACGCGCATCATCAATGTGCCAACAACCCTTGATGCAGACAGCGATGGCAGCGCACGGCGCTGGGCGATGTTGCGCATAAATCATTTGGATGGCGAATACCAACTTAACCGCGCCGAAATTCGCCGCCTTGGCAATAAATTTGCGCTGGCATCGCGTGAAACCTCGCTCATCGTGTTGGACACCGTGCAAGATTATGTGCGCCACGATATTACGCCGCCATTAGCCTTGCGCAAAGAATACGACGCCCTAAAAGCGCAAGGTCAAACTGCAGCGCGCGCCGATAAACAAAAACATATTGAAAACGTGATGGCGCGGTTTAAAGAAAAAATGACGTGGTGGGAGCGGAGCTATCCGAAATACCCGAACAAAGAGGTTGCGCTTCAAAAATGGGATAGCGAACGCATGCAACGCGACTCAGCGCCCCCAGCGATGGCGCCTCCGCCCGCAATGGCAGCGCCTACCGCGCCGATTGCTTCAGCACGCTTGGAAGCCAGTGCCGACAGCGCTGTAGGTGGTAGCGCATCAACCGTAAACCGGATGGCGCTCGCGCCGCGCGCCAGTGCCATCGCAGAAAATAAAGCGGCAAAAAATGGCGCCCAATCTACCGACACCACAGTGCCAATCACCCTAAAAAGCTGGCAACCCAATGCCCCGTATTCAGCACGCCTGCGTGACGCCGAAGGCGATGCCGTCTATCGCGCCTACCTTGACGAAGCGCCAAGCTACACCAACAGCAGTGGCTTTTATCTGGACGCCGCCGAAATTTTGTTTGATAAAAAACAAACCGCTTTAGCCTTACGCGTGCTCAGCAACTTAGCTGAAATGAACTTAGAAAACCGTGGTTTGCTACGAATTTTAGCGCAGCGTTTATTGCAGGCCGGGCAGCCGAAGTTGGCGATTCCGGTGTTGCGCAAAGTCTTGTTATTAGCACCGAATGAGCCACAATCGTATCGCGATTTAGGCCTCGCTTTAGCTGCAGATAAGCAATATCAAGCCGCGATCAATATGCTGTATGAAGTGGTGGAACGCCCGTGGCATAACCGTTTTCCTGAGATTGAGCTCATTACCTTGGCAGATTTAAACAACATTATCGCGACCACAAATGAGAAGCTGGATGTAAGCCGCATTGATCCGCGCTTTATCAAAAACATGGCGCTGGATTTACGCGCCGTACTTACATGGGACGCCGACAATACCGACATTGATTTGTGGATTACCGACCCGCTAAACGAAAAGGTGTTTTACGGCAATCGCTTTGGACGCCAAGGCGGCAGAATGAGTTTGGATTTTACGGGCGGCTACGGTCCTGAAGAGTTCTCCCTGCGCGAAGCCGCGCCGGGCATCTATCGTATCGAGGCGCATTATTACGGCAGCCGCAGCCAAACCGCGAGTGGGCCAACGACCTTGCAAGTAGCGGTAACGACTGGCTTTGGGCGCGACACCGCGAAGCAAAAAGTGATTACCTTGCGATTAAAAGACCGTGCCGAGCAAATTTATGTGGGGCAGATTGAAATCGGCAAGTAGTGGAAAGGTTAGGTGAGGTTGGAAGTTAACGCAAACCTTATACTTCCGTCGTTCCCGTCGATGGGAACGACGAAACGGATTGGCGATGCTGGCACTGCTTCAGTCCTGTAAGCCATCTAGTTTTAAGCATTTTTTCTTCTGCCGCAACCGCCACCACCCCGAAGCTCCGTTACACTGGCGGGATGGATCAAAAACCAACAGAAGAAGCTTCATTTTTAACGGACGAAACGCTGATGTTGCGCTACATGCGCGGCGAAAATCAGGCGTTTAACTCGCTCTACACCCGCCACAAACCCGCGTTATTAGGCTTTATCGGGCATTTATGTGCAGGCAAATTACCGCATGAAAAAGTGGAAGAAATATTTCAGGAAGTGTGGCTTAACTTAATTCAAGGTGCTGAACGCTATGTGCCCAACATCAATGGTGCCAGCTTTCGCACCTATCTTTATACCTTAGCGCACCGTCGCGTAATCGACGGATTTAGAGCCGCTGGGGCTGCAGCAAAAGTGATCGCCGATGTGCAAGCGTGGGATGGTGAAGATGCTGGCTCCGATTTTGGATCCCACATTGCCCAAGGCATTGCCAGTCGCGTGGATGAGCCTGACACCCAAGCCGTCGCACAGCAGCAGGGTGCTGCAATTATGCAAGCCGTGGCGGCATTGCCAGCGCCGCAACGCGAGGCGTTTTTATTATCTGAAGATGCGGGAATGACTGTTGAAGCCATCGCGCAGGCAACAAACGTAAATGTGGAAACCGCAAAAAGCAGGCTGCGTTATGCAGTAGCAAAATTGCGTGATGCACTAAAGGATTACTTATGATGATTACTGGAGAAACTGTTATTGCGCCACCGCAGTTGCCACCTCAGTCACCAGCGCTACCGGGGGACACGAACGACGCCTTGCGCAAGGCCTATGCCGCCGCCAAAACGCCAGTAGCGCTGCGCCCCGCGATTGATCAAACCATACTCAACGCCGCCCGCGAAAACGCCCGGCAATCCATGCCGTTTTACAAAAAAATTCCGTGGTACACGCAATTTAGTATGGCCGGTGCCGTGTTTGGATCGTTGTTTTTAAGCACCGTGGTGATCTACAAAACTGTATTGCATAAGCACGACAAGGGTGTGGAAGCGATTGTCACGGCAGAGGTTGCAGTTAAGACTGAGGAAGCACGTAAAAAAGCGCCGATGGTGGTGAGTATTTTGGCGGAAAATAACGGCTCGGTGCCGGTTGCAGCACCTGCAATTGTTGCCGCTGCACCAATGATGAATACGCCGCCCGCCGTAGATGTTGTGCAACCGACTTTGATGGCGTCCGCAGCGCCCGCGAAGAAAGAAGCAGCAGCATCGAATATTGTTGTTGCAGAGGCGGCAGACGCGAAGCGCGATACTGAAGCATCGCCACGCCCGCAAGACAAAATAGTAATGGCCGATGCAGCCAGCTTATCAAAAGATATACGCAGCCGCCGTGCGGAACAACAGACCGTGCCTGCAGCTGGCGCAGTCGCAGGTTCAGCCGCTGGATTGGTAGTGGAAGCAAACGCAAAAGCAGCACCTGCCAAGGCTAAGGAAGCTGATATTGTTGTCGCAGCACTTGCGCCGCCCCAACCCGCAATGCCGCCGGCAGCAGCCGTTGCCCCAAGCGCTCCCGCACGCACGCTGGCGCCCGCCACCGCGGCCGCACCTGCACCTGCACCTGCGGAAACCGCGCAGGCGTGGCAAGCGCGCATCGAAATTTTACAACGCGCAGGTAAAACAGCGCTCGCCAAAACCGAACTTCAAGCACTGTTAAAACGCTATCCTGAAACCGTATTAACTGCAGACTTAAAACGCTTATTATCAGACTAATTTTTATCTATTTAATTGCCTGAAGATACCCTATTGTAGGGCGTCTTCAGGCATTTAAATCATAGCAATATTTGAGCTTGTTTTAAAGGAATCAAAATGGGATTTTTTCAAGTAGTCATCGAAGCCTTCCGCGCCATGAGCATGAACCGACTGCGCGCGGGTTTGACCATGCTCGGCATCATCATCGGCGTGGGTGCGGTGGTGCTGATGCTAGCCATCGGCGAATCGGTGCGCGCCGATATTAATCAGCGCATTTCGGCCATGGGTTCTAATTTATTTATCGTGTTCCCCGGCACGCAAACATCCAACGGTGTGCGTGCCGGACGGGGGGCGGCGCAGACGCTGACGCAAGCAGACGCACAGGCATTGGCCAAAGTAGACCACGTAGAATTTAGCGCGCCAATTTTAAGCCAACCATTCCAATTAGCCGCAGGCAACAACAATTGGAACGCGATGGTTTGGGGCGTAACACCTGAATATTTTTCAATCAAAACATGGGAGACCGACCACGGTAGTTTGTTCGGCGAAGTTGAAATGCGCTCCATCTCCCGCGTGGTAGTCCTTGGCCGCACCGTCGCTCGCACGCTCTATGGCGAGATGAACCCTGTGGGCCAAATGCTACGCATTCGCGGCAAGCCGTTTGAAGTGGTCGGCGTGCTGTCTAACAAGGGCAGCGACCTTGGCGGTAACGACCAAGACGACGCCGTATTCGTGCCCCTAAGTGCTGCGCGCCAACAACTGATGCGCACTTGGTTTCCGGGCAGCGTAAATTTAATTATGGTGCAATCAGCTAGGGCTGACCGCATGAAAGATGTGGAATATGACTTGCAACAAACGCTACGTATTCGCCACCGCATTCGCGAAGACCAAGAAGACGACTTCACCGTGCGCGACTTATCGGCCATTGCAGAGGCCGCGCAAGGCATCGCCACCATGCTCACGCTGTTGCTCGGCGCGATTGGTTCAATTTCGCTGCTGGTAGGTGGCATTGGCATCATGAACATCATGCTGGTATCAGTCACTGAGCGCACCAGAGAAATCGGCATCAGAATGGCGCTAGGTGCTAAACGCCGCGACGTGCTGCTGCAGTTTTTAACCGAAGCCATCGTCATCTGCGTATGCGGTGGCGCACTAGGTGTGGCGATGGCTTATGCGGGCAGCATGGCTATCACCAAATTCTCGCCGCTAGCAGTAACCATCACCGCATCCGGCATCATTATCGCGTTTACGTTTTCGGCAGCGATTGGCATATTTTTTGGGTTTTATCCGGCCAAAAGGGCATCGGCTTTGAAGCCGGTGGAGGCGTTAAGGTATGAGTGATTTTTGCTTGGCGTTAACGGTTCATATCCGACACCGTAGATGTAAGTTATGAAGCGCGTCTACGTAGAAACTTCTTTCGTCAGTTATTTGACTGCTAGACCGAGCAGCAATATAACTTTACTCGCGCGGCAGCAGGCAGCGCATGCCGTATAGGCACTTCAGGGAGAGAAATATCGAGCTTACATTTCTGAATTGGTGATTGACGAAATTACCAAAGGGGATGTGCGTGCCGCGCAACAGCGCGTAGAAGCTTGCGACGCCGTAACGGTATTGCCCATCACTTCCCCAGCTAACGCGCTCGCCAAAGAATTAATCAGCAAACGCGTCATACCAGCCACCGAGCCCGAAGATGCGTTACATATTGCAGTAGCCACGCTTGAAAAAATGGATTATATTTTGAGCTTCAACTTCTCGCACATGGTCGGCGCAGAAGCTAAATTCGCTTTACAAACCGCTATTGCGCAGCTAGGTTACAAACCACCGCTTTTAGTTACCGCAGGCGACCTTCTGGAGGAAATATGGAACGAACCGCAGAGCAACTGAAGTCAGATAGCGCATTTACCTTATTGGGTAAACACGATCCGATACTGCAAGAGCTATGGGCTATCAAAGCGCAGATCAACAAAGATGCGCACTACAGCGTTGAGGAGCGACGCAAGCAGGTGCAGGGGCTGACGCTGGCTGGTGCGCGGGCAAAGTTGGGATTGGTTTAATGCTTTACCCATCTAGTGTCCGCGACAATCGGCAAGTTTGGCCTGCTCAACCACTTCGTCGCGAAACAAATTTGTTACCTTCTGGCAAGTAAGCACTTATAGAATACGCAAGTGTGTTGGAGGCATCAGAAATGTCGTTCAATTTTGTCTACGTACAAATTTGCATCTCAGGCGACCCGTTTGAATTGCAAGCGTGCCTTGCCACGCATTTGGTTCGCGGCCAGCTCGACTTCAGCACAATTATTCCCATGCCTACCGAGCTGGACTTTGAATACAACAACTTGGTGGACACTGGCTACAAAGCACTATTTGGAGCATGGGAAGAAATAGCAAAATATTGGCTGTTAAAAGAGGCTGCATACGAGTTTGGCTACGCTTTTCCTTTGCAAAGTAGATCTGAAACCGTCAAGTGCTTGCGGTCTTTAGATTGCGCCGATTTGTACGTGCTGCCAGCATTGCGGTACGCCGAAAATCTTGAGAAATTGAAGCACGGTGCCGCCAGTAGCTGGCAGCTAGCGCATTGGGGCGCGGAAGGCAACGCAGAAGGGACTCAAGTACAAATGATTGATTGCGTGCCTACGCTTTGGTTTGTGGCTACGCGGATTCCAAAACATGTTCTTGTTAAGATGTCCGAGCGTTATCACCATCTCGACTTCACAATATCAACAACTGACGATTAGGCGCGCTCTGGAACTAAAGTACTACTTTCGGGTGGCAAATTTTCAGATAAGAAAACGATGCAGAAAATTGAGAAATCAAGGTTGATCAATCATTACGTGATGCTGTGCTCAGACACAATGATGAGTTGATTACTCTGTTTTTTTCTTGCACCTATTAATTTAGAGAGGCTTCTCCTTCTTCTTCCCCGCCTCCGCGCCAGCCACCCCCCGCTCCCGCGACATCTGTACTAGCCGTTTATCCATTTCGCTCACGTTTGCAGATATTTCACGCACACCATCCCAAATACTATGATCAAGCCGCATTTTATGATTCATGGCGCTTAGCATCGGTAGTAATGTTTGCTCGTAGCTTTCGGCTAGGCGCAGCATGGCGTTTTGTAGGGCTACTTGTTCGGGTAGGTTTATTTGCACATCAGGTTGGTTTTGTTGGGCGTGTTTGGCCTGCTTGGTCAACTGCGCGATTTGGGTACCGATGTCGCCTAAGCTGTTGGCAACTTTGGTGGCACCGTCAGCGTCCGCGCCGCCTTGCTTGCGTAGGCGGGCGACGTTGTCTAGCAGTGACTGCCAGCGGGCTGCCTCAGTTGGTGTGGGCTGACCTAGGAGGTGGGCTAGTTTTAGCAGGTTTTCTTCGGCACCTGTTGTGAGGGTT